>JBDRDF010000053.1:0-12757 GCA_043821025.1 Candidatus Omnitrophota bacterium | reverse complement strand
CTCCTCCACCGAATCACCCCTGGAGGAGTAGCTTTAAGATTAATCCACAATATACACATTATTCACAAAAAGAAAAGGTAGCTCCAAAAGAAAAAGGGCTACTACTAACAACAATATGAAAATACGACATTTCTAATTTGGTAACAATACGACATTTCTAATTTGGCTTGACAAAATTAAGAATATCCTTGAAATTTTAGAGGCGATTAATTATACTAATTGGATTATAGTAGAGCTCGATAGGACAACGAGCACGCCGTTTGAGAGCGCAAAAATTTCGAGGGAATTCATAAAGGAGGTGGGGTATTAAAAGATGAATTTTAAAGTAGGTATCTGTGGAGTAGGAAGGAGCGCGCAGGAGTTTCATATCCCCCTTATGAGGAAAGTGGGGAAATTCCAAATCGTCGCAGTTTGCGATACGATTCCGTCGCGTCGCAGGATGGCAGATAGAGAATACCATACGATAGCATTTTCGGATTATAGGCACTTTTTAGATACCGATATAGATATAGTTGTAATCGCCACGCCTTCCAAGAGCCATTTCAGGATCGCGAAGATGGTACTCGACGCAGGCAAACACTGCGTCGTCGAAAAGCCAATGGCCATGACCTTAAGGGAAGTCAATAAATTAATTGCGCTGGCAAAAAAGAGAAAGGTATATCTTACGGTTTTTCAGAGCCGCAGGTTCGACGGTGACTTCCTTACTATAAAGAAAATATTAAAAAGCAATTTAATCGGCGAACCATTTACTATTGAATCACGTGCGACCTCGTTTGGTTCCTTAAAAAATTATGGGGTAAAAGAATTTAATCCGGCTTGGAGGTATAAAAAGGTTTATGGCGGTGGTGTCCTATACGATTTCGGCTCGCATATAATTGACCAGATATTATGTTTGGTTGAGAGAGAGCCAGTTTCAGTTTGGTGCGATACAAAATCCGTATTGTGGTCGAGGGAGGTCGAGGATTATTTTAAATTGCTAATTAGATTTAGAGGAGGTATTACCGCTCATCTTGAGGTGAGTCAGGTTTCAAGATATAACCTTCCACGTTGGTATATATTAGGGACGAAGGGAGCGGTGCTGTGCGAAAACGGCGGACATCCGATTAAAGTGAGGACGGTGATAAAAGGCGAAGAACACGAGCGCACGTATGAACTGGAGCCGAGTTACTGGGAGAAATTCTACGAGAATTTTTATAATGTTTTAGTTCATCGGGCGCATCCTATTGTGAAATTAGATGAGGTTCGAAAGGCCGCGGCTATAATCGATGCCGCATATAAGTCAGCGCACACCCGTCGAGAGGAGAAGGTAAGGTTTTAAACTTCGGCCCCATGGTCTAGTGGCCTAGGATAGATACTTTATGAAGATATTAGAAAAAAATAAAGCAATTGATTTAAGGTTGGTTGAGGGATATTACTTTGACAGATGAGCAATTAGCAAGAATAAGATATAAAAATGACAAAATAAAAGGTTGGATAGAAGGATTAGGGGCGCTATAGTCTAGCCTGGCCTAGGACGTCAGTTTCTCAAGCTGAAGACACGGGTTCGAATCCCGTTAGCGCTACCAATTGTGGTAGGCTAAAACGTAAGTTCCATCTCTACATTTTTCGCGCTGTAATAACAGCCCAGTTCAGGTTCTTTAAAATATGCGGGAATGAATCCAAATTGTTTGACCGGATGAAATCCCGGACCTTCTATTAGCAGCGTTATTAGGTTTTTCTCCCTCAACATATTCTCCGGTATATAAAACTTGTGTTGGGGGCCGATGTTTTCATATTTACCGATTAGTTCCCCATTTATGTATATCAAACATCTGTCGCGCAGTTCAGTGATATTTAAATATACGGGAGCTACCCAACATTTTTGCAGGGAATATGAGAACCATCGCCTGAACCATATCAAGTTGCCCAGTTCCTGCTGGATTACGTATTTCAACGATTCTTCAGCTACTGTCCAATCTTTGTCGTCGTAGTTCAAACCTGTGTATCCCAAGCTGTCTCCGGTCAATCCTTGTTTTACCTTCCACGTAATAAGTTCTTTTTTATAATCCCCACCGTTGCATTTACCTGAAATCTCAACGGGATAAAATAATCCGCTCAGCTTCTGGACAGGTCCTTCGTGAGGATGGGCTTTTGTATGGAATGCGTTGTCATAGCAGATGGTTATGACATTTTTGCCGGGCCTAATTAATTCGTTGATATCGAGCTCGGGCGAACCTATGCCTATCCATCTGAATACGCCGTTGACGTACAATGTAAAGCGGTCCATTTTATTGGAGTTTACCTTAATCTTAAAATCAGTAAAGCCATTCGGAACATCAAAGGCAGTGCGGTACCAGTAATATCCGTGTTTAATAAGACCAGCGCCTTCCAACGAAATATTACCTTCGATGGTCTGCCAGTCGCTGTCGTTATATCCGGGTTCCTTTTCCGCCGAATCTGCCTTGTATTTCCAATCATCCAACCATTTTATTTTTAGCGGCAAGGCATCTTTTATGGCATAGGTAAAATTTATGAATCCCGTTTTATTATCTTGGCCGAAATCAACCGTTGTCTTGTCGATTATAATTTTCTTCACTTTCTCTGGAGAATACAAAGAGGTCGAGAGAACATCACCGGGCTTGGTTATGAAATATAGTTTTTTACTCTTAGCGGTCGAACCGATTTCTTTCAGATATTCAAAATCGGTATTGATAATCAGGTTGTCTTCCAACCACAATTTTTCAATATTTGGGTCTTTGTAAATGATAAATGTTACGTTTCTAATCTTAAATATCACGTCGTCTTGATGGGAATAGTTAATCTTCAGTCCGTCGCTATAATTGGACACTTTTAGTTTTCCCTTGGCCTGTTTTACATCGTCTTTATCGCTAAGGATCAATTCACCTCTAATATCTGTTTTTCCCCTCATGAAGACAAATATCTTATCATCCAGCTCTCTCATGGCGACCAGTTCGGAGGTTGAGTGTAATATTTTTATCCCGGTATTTTTTATCTCTATTTCAATAGGCAACAAAAGTGAAACTTTCGGGGGCAGTTTTAAAACGCCGTCCATTGGCAAGCATCTTTTGTCGCGTCTTCCAGGAATCGTATATCTTATAATAATGTCCTTTGTTTCATTTTCCAAGTTTCTTGCCAGAATGAATCCTGACTTATCGTTGCATCTTTGGAGTACCTTTATGTTTTCGTACGTATCTACGCAAGAACCTATCTTTTTAGACCCTTTTAGATATAATCTATTGACGTCGTCCCAGCCCTTAGTTGCTTCCGCAAGGTTATAATCATAATCGCTTTCGAATAGAATATCCTTGAATGTCCTCAGAAAATAACCTGTATTGCGGAGGAGATGGTATTTCCTATTTATCTCGCCCCATTCTCTTATTGGCACGCCTCCGAAATCAAAGGTGGTGCAGGTGCCTATACCGCCATAATCTCCTTTTGAGTGCCAGTAGGGGAACGTAGTGCCTCCGGCAAACATATAGTAATTCAAGACAGAAGCTCCATAGGTAATGATAGATTTTGTTATTGCTTCGGTAAGCTCAGGCTCGACCTCGTACAGTGGCTGTCCGAACTGAGCAAACCAGCCAGTTTCAAGTTCCATTATCATTAAAGGTTTATCAGGCTGCAACTTTTTACCCTCTTCGATTTTCCGATCAAAATCGTTGAATTCCCACATCCATATCAATGGTATATTCGGGTAGTAAGTGTAAGTGTTTATGATTTCAGTTCCCAGGATACATCTGCCTTCGTTTGTGAAGGCTGGTATATCGATGCCGGCTTCCCTTACTATTTTGAGTAACGTAAGCAGGTATTCGCGCGCTTCTGACTTTGATATCGTGAACTCTTCCGACATCTCTATCAAATGGTCATACTCATTCTCAATCTGTATCAGGACAATATTACCGCCATTGGTTATCAAAAATGGTTTTATGACATCGGCGACAGCTACATACCATTTCCTGACAAGGTCATAGTATTGTTTGTCAGGTAACCGAAGTTTATAATTTTTTCCAAGAAGCCAATCTGGGAAACCGCCGAAGTCCCACTCCGCACAGATGTAAGGTCCCGGTTTTATAATTACATACAGTTCGAGGTCCAAGCATATCCGTAAAAATTTTCTTAAATCCCTATCGCCATCCCAAATGATATTTCCTGGTACAGGTTCATGAAAATTCCAGGGGATGTAAGTCGATATGAAGTTACATCCACATCTTTTTATCTTTTCAAGGCGATCGTGCCATAAAGAAGGCGGTATCCTAAAATAATGTATTTCGCCGCCGAATAATAATTTCCTCTTTCCGTCTATAATCAAACTTTTACTATCAAAAGCAACTTTCATTCGCCCTTTCTCCTTTAGCATTATGCATCCTATTCTAAATTGGTCTCGATTTTTTTAACCTCACCTTTTCTTATCGCTAAGCTATATGGTTCGGGTATAACATCGGAGTCGATTACGATTCTTTTACCTTCCAAGGTAAATATGACATGTCTGACAGGTTTAACTTTGTTTTTCCCAAAGGTATTTTTTCTGTGCGTATTCCTATAAATGACCATAACATTGCCAAGAAAATTGAAGGCAAAGGAATTTTTGGGAATTTTTACATCAACCGGTCTACCCGTTTTAGGATAAAAGACGACATTTTCATCCGTTGTGGTAAATAGCCAATTTGGCAGGCAAGGACTGAACTTCAGGCAAACTTTTCTTTCCTCATCAAGTATAAACGGCCTCTTTCCGGCGGTCATGATGGCCCACATATTGACAAACTCCGCAGTGGCGCCGGACAACCTTGATACGAATCCATTTCCCCATAAGTTCTTATCAGGGTGGGAGCTGCTGACCAGAAATGAGACATTTTCAAGGGTACTTCTGCCATAAACACTGGGGTTCATAAATGGGATCAAACACCTTCTCATTTCTCTGAAGAATTCGTCTTTGCAGTCGCTGTTTAAGAGTTCAAGCAGGTATTTATATTCCATATGGAGCCATATTGATTCGTTCTCGAGCCAGCCAGGAGTAAAAATTTTTGCACGGCCGATTTCGACACTGACATTCTTAAGCGACTCGTTGACCTTGTACATCTTCAGGTTAGAGTCGTATAAGTCACTTTTCAAAATAGCATTATAGATTTGCTTGGCCTTCTGCCTATTTACTTTTAGGCTATGAACTATTCCTTCAAGATAATATACTAGCGGACGTTGTTTAAATTTTAGAGGTCTTATTAAGGGAAACCCTTTCGGATTTTTCCTTTTCATCGGCTTATATTTCACAACCTCGTTGATGAAATGAGAATAACAGAGTCCGGTTTTACGATTTACGATTTTTGATAAACCTCTGTCTATTTTTTTAGTAAACTTATCAAGTATTTCAATTACGCTAGACAAAACGATTTCTTTCTCTTTCCCTGAAAGGCCGAATTTGACTTTTTCCCTGTACTCTTCCTTTATATTATGGGTAGCGTCCCAAAACGTAAAATCGTCTCTAAATTTATTCGTCTCATTTTTCAACCCATTGATAAATTCGTAGAGTTCTGCGGGTAGTTTTATCGGCCTATGAGTATCAATGCCAAGTTCATTTACTATATCTTTTAGCAACAATATAAGTCTCTTCAGTTCGAAGCTTTCGCAGGAGGAGGAGCCAAAAAGGCCTGGTAGGCCGTTTAGCGCATCGCACCAGTTCGGCTTTCTGGTTTCCATTTCAACTCCGACGCCGAAGGGATCAAGCGACGCATACTTATTTGCGATTATGCTGAGCAGTTTCGCAAAAAGGCTTGTACGGTAGACATTGCCGCGGCCGTGCGCGGTGCGAACCATTTCCTTAAAAATTTTTCTCGATTCTATAATCCTCTTCCTTTTGACATCATGAAATAAGGGGTCGTTCTGCCGTGGTTTTCCATGCCATAGGACGAATTTTTCCGAGCGCGGCTTTACGAATATGTGGGTGTCATGGAAGGTATAATCGTTTTCAGAGAAGAGCACCTTTTCAAGTTTATCCGGATAAACCGCCCTGAAGCTTTCCAGCAAATCTGTGTTGTAATGCCAGTGGTCGCTCCAGTAGCCCTCTCCAAATTCAGATTCCTCTATTTTGTCGGATATAGATAGGATCTCCCTCAGAAAGGTTTCTTTTGTCAGGCCTATTTTAACCCTATTTTTTTCGATGAAAAGAAATAAGGAACCGATAGTAAAGGGCTCCGATAGAAATTTCTTCAGACACTTGTCGCCAGAGATTTTATCGACTTTATTTGGTTGTCTTATAATGTACATGTTGCCTTTAATTTTTAAAGGATTGAACCCGTCAAGCTGTATCAGATTGTAAAACGACTTCAGGGATTGGTCATATATGTTGGTGTTGAAGAAAATATCGCATCTTCTATTCTGGCAAACATCCCTGTAATTTCCGGAGCCTTGGGAAAAGTAAGTTGGTGCGATCTCAAAATCGTTATATTCCCTTTCCATATCCCCATGAATCCTGGAGAATACGTAACAGACCTCGGGGTGTTTGTGGGTTTCCAGAGAAATTGGCAGGCCACCTCTTAGGACATTATCAAGGTACGTTTGCCGAGTATAAGAATCAAACGGCGGCGAAGAACTTTTCGTAAAAATGTTATGAGTTATTCTTTTGATTAATTCCGAGTTCTCCAACGCCTTCTTTTCAAAAAAGCCTTCTTCGGAAATCCGTTCGGTGAATTTTTCGATAAGCGAAATGTCGTTGACAGTTCCGATCGCTGAATAATAGTTAAGGACTTTATTAACTCTTAGTTTAGCCCTGACATATCCCATTGCAGACGGGCTTTTATTACTTGCTGTAAGTTTCTTGTTATAATCGAAGACGGCGTCTTTGAAGAAGTTTACAGGATAACAGAAGTCATTGCTGTGGTCGAATATGTCGTCCGGTTCAACGACGCACGAAGCAAAAGCGCGTTTTCCTTTATCAAACCAAAATCCGCAATAGAAATTGCCTTTCCGCACAGGAGTGATCTCGGCCACGTCCTCAGGTTCGACTTGAAGTTTAAATATGGGGATATTTTTATTTTTGCTATATTGAACGCCGCTGAACCATCCCTCTGCAAGCCTGCTCATATTCTTCAATATGAAGTTCGTTATCCCGTAGGGCTGTATCAACGGCAGTCCATCCAGGAGTTCGACGTCAAGATCTTTCTTGGATTTATTTTCCAACGTTAAAATACGTGCTATCGTGGGGACGTCCTCGTTAGGCAAAGTAAAATATTGAACTAAAGAGTTTATGCCGATCTTTTTGTTCTCCTCCACAATCTTTATTGAATCTGGCTTGACATACATCGTTTGCTTTATGTCATCGCTAGTCGGTATACAACAGAAAGGTTCATGAAAGATGCATTTGTCCGGTCTGCGAATTTTCAGAAATGTCCTGAAGCCCTGGAGCGGCGTTGACCTGTATGCCTTATTTGCGGCAAGGAACTCAGTTATAGCTCCATTTTTGTCGTTGGTTCCGAAACACGAGATGCATTGGGCGCGATTTACATAATAAGCCCATAAGGGTTTACCCCAAATACCTGCTATCGCAGGTAGGAAGCTTGCGAAGGGCTTCGTTTGGTTGTAATGGTGTATTATAAATTCATCTTCTTTAATCTGAAATGCTGTCATAACAGCCTCCTTTAGCTACTGTTAGCGCCATATTATAACACATAATGTAAAGGAACATAAATAGCCAATTATATCAATATTGTATCGCCGATTAAGTTCGAAACCAATAAATTTTGGACGCCTTGAACATTGACAATATGAAATGTATATGGTATCTTTTATTTTGAAATATGGAACGTTTCGATAAGATGGCACGACAGAAAACATCTGTTACAATAAAAGATATCGCAAAGCGAGCTAGCGTAGCACACTCTACGGTCTCTTTAGTGATGAACGAGCGCGAACACGTATCGCCCAAGATGCGCGAACGGATTCTGCATATCGCCGAAGAGATGGGATATCAGCCTAATTTGGTTGCGCGGACTATGAAGACCAGGACGCTGCCGATTGTTGGTGTTGTATTCCCCGAGAGCCCTTACTTTTTCACGATAACATATTTTTTGATGATAATAGATGGTATCCAGAACGCCTGTAAGAAATATAATCGGACGCTTATGCTTTTTAGTTTGGATCAAACCAAAGGTGAATCGTATTATCTAGTCTCAAGGAAGTGGCTCGTCAATTTGATGGTGATTATGAATATCGACTATACCAGAGACATCTCAAAAGATATTCAGGATTTAAAGAACAACGATATTTATTTTTCTATTATCACTAAATATTTAGGTCAAGAAAAAGTAAACTCTGTTTGCGTTGATAACTACGAGGGCGTTCGACTCGCACTGGAACATCTAGTAAGTTTAGGCCACAAGCGGATAGGATATATCAGTGGTGATCCAAACTCAGCCGATGGCCCAGAGAGGTTACAGGCCTTCAGGGCTCTTTCCAAAGGATTAAAATTAGACCAAGATCCAGAATTAATCGTACACGGTGACTTTACCTTTGAAAGCGGAGAAAGGGAAGTAAAGAAGTTGTTGGACCTTAAGACACCACCTACCGTAATTTTCGCAGCCAGCGACTATATGGCCATCGGGGCGATGCGCACCATGAAGGCAAGGGGTTTGTCTATTCCTAAGGATATCGCATTAGTTGGATTTGATAACACCCTAGAGGCTGCTTATGTCGAACCTGGGTTGACCACTGTTCAGCAGCCATTGCAACGGATGGGAGAGGCGGCGGTAGATTTAGCAGTCCGTTCAATGGAAGAAAAGAGTTTTGAACCGCAAACATTAGTTTTTAAACCTGAACTAATAGTGCGAGAATCTTGTGGGGCTAAGCGAACTTGAAGATATTCAACTCGGTTCTATTATTAATCTTATTTTTATTGCTAGCAGTCGAGATAGCAGCGACTAATATAAGTCAGGATTTATTAGACTCGGTCGGAACACAACCTCCCACCTTTGAACTAAAGAAGGTCGATGAAATTTATGTCCCTTTTCAAAACGGCATTCCATATCCATCGTGGGACACTCAGGATAGAGAATATGTTAATTTAAATGGGACATGGAAGTCGCAGCGTCAAAGCGTAAATCATAAGCTTACTTTGGCGAAGAGGACGCCCGAGATAATTAAACTCGTTGAAGAAGAAGGTGGGGGAAGGCATACAAGCGAATACGACGACAGCCAGTGGACTGACAAGATAATCCCGGGTGTTGAAAATCCAACTCCAGATAGATATCAAGACGGCGTTTGGTACAGGCGCCGTTTCTTCGTGCCTAACGAGGCGTTAGGAAAATATATAAAATTGATGTTTGAGAGCGCAAATTATTTTACGGACGTATGGATAAATGGTCGCTGGATCGGTTGTCATGAAGGAGGATTCACTTCATTTGTATTTGATGTGAGTCAACATATTAATTACGGGAAGGAAAATGTAATCGCAGTAAGGGTTGATAACATCCCCTGGCTTCCCGACGGCGATAAGTCGCCGGAAGCATTAAGGACCAACGACCACAACATAGTGCCTTATAAGACCTGCGACTGGTGGAATTATGGCGGGATAACGCGCGAGGTCTATTTGGAGTTATCGCCGTTAGTATCTATTGTAAGGGCTGATGTGAAGCCTAAGTTTTTGGATGAGAAAACTGCCGAACTTGACGTGACCGCAATGATTTTCAATTACGGTCAAAACGATGTTACAGCCAGTGTAGAACTAAAAGTATTCGCAACGATTATCGACGAAAATAATATCAAAGAGCCAACCGCCAAAAAAGTCGCTAACTTAAAGAAAGCGATTTCTTCCGAAGGCGAAACGACCAAGAACGTTACCCTAAGATCAAAAGAGGTAGCGCCTTTAAATTTTAAAATTAGATTAAAAAATATTAAACCCTGGTCGCCTGAGGAACCAATCCTTTATGTTTTAAAGGTGAGCGTTGGTGATAAGGGGAAGAAATTAGATGAGTTTTATACTCAATTTGGAGTAAGGGAAGTTGGCATAGATAAACAGAATGCGAAGCTACTTTTTAATGGGAAGGAGATTTTCTTGCGCGGCATTGCTCGCCACGAAGTATTCTTTGGCGAGAAAGGCGTAGGAGAGGTATACGGCGTTGAGCGTATATACGGCGACCTTAAATTATTAAAAGAGGCAAATGCAAATTTCGTCCGAACAGGTCACTATCCGAACCAAAAGCAGACGTATATTTTAGCCGATAGGTTAGGATTATTAATATGGGAGGAGATACCTGTCTATTGGTTTGAAGGGCCGGAGCTTATTATTCAAAAGAACGTACGCGGTATTGCCAGGCAGATGATGCAAGAAATGGTCTATCGGGATTACAACAGGCCTTCAGTTATTATTTGGGGTACTGTAAATGAGAACAGCTGGCAGAAAGAGAGGGCGGACCTCATAAGGGATTTAAAAGAGAATGCTTATAAGATCGACGGAACGCGGCTTGTCGCCCAATCCGCTTCCGGCTCTGATCCAACGGATGGAACTCAGAAGGAATGCGACCTGTTGGGGTTTACGACATATTACGGTGTATTTTATGGTAGCTCTTATTATGAAGATACAAAAGCTGCGATGCAGAAAAGTCATAAGGCCTATCCTGAAAAACCGATACTTTCAACCGAATATGGAGTCTGGTCTCCATACGGAGACATAGCTCAAGAGGACATTCAGGTTGGGTTAGCGGAGGAGACCTTTAAAGTGTTTAGGGAATTGCCTTATGCTTGCGGCGCAACCTGGTGGGCGGGTTTCGATTGGCATACGATGATAAACGAACCTCAAACGATGGGCACGATAACGATGGATAGAAGATTTCAAAAGCCCATCTACTTTCAATTGCAGCGGCTACACGCCTCACTTATAGGAGATTTAAGCGTAGAGATTAGAGAGCCGCGTCGGGAAGATGTTTTGGCTGGCAGAAGAAAAATAATCGCTAAGGTTGCCGGAAAAGATAAAGTCGAATTTGTCGAGTTAGGCGTAGACGGGCAGAATTATAAGAAGATGTATCCTAAAAAGGGAAATATATATTTGATGGATTTAGATACGGGGGATATTCCCGATGGAAATAGAACGCTTATTGTGCGGGCTAAGGCCAGAAAAGGATTTTATGTCTCAGATTTTATCAGGGTAGCCATCGAAAATATAGATGAGCCCCCTGTAGTTAGTTTCAATCTTAAGGATAACAATGCTGTAATGGATAAGGTCTTGCTAAACGCTTTGGCTATAGATGATAGAAGCCAACCTACGTTGACTTATTCAGTGGACGCGGGCGAACCTAAGCCGATGGAATATTTAGGGGAAGGCGTATATCAAGCGATATGGGATGTAACTCAATTGGCGGATGGCTCGAAACACGAAGTTGTAATCACAGCTTCTGATTCGTCAAAAAATGTGACGGAGAAAAAAGCCACAGTAATAATAGATAACAAGCCGGGCATTTATGTTGACTTGCCGCTCAATCACGATTGGATATCCTGGGATAAAAATTATGGCGATGGGACCGGTTGGGATTTTCCTGCTGAGGAGTTGCCCGCTTCAAATTCGGCGTCCATTTACGATGATGGATATAGGGTGAAGTTTAAGTTCGGCGACAAACTGGACGGAGCGTTTAATAACGTCGAGTCTCGTAAGCAGAAATTGAATTTTGCGCCTGGCAATTATACCAAAGTTCATATTTTAGCGTCGATGCACAACGGCGGCGCAAGGTTGCCTTTTATCCTACATTATACCGATGGGACGCAAGAGAAAAAATTTGCGGGGTTCTCAGACTGGTGGGGCGGTAACGCGATATACGGCGAAGAGCCGGCGATAATAACTGTCCACCATCACGAAGGCAGCGGAGACAGAAAGCCGGGCGCCGGGATTTATCTTCAGACGCTCGAGCCCGATAGCAATCGAATTCTATCTTCCATTACCTTACCTTCCGATGCCAGGTTGCATATTTTTGCTATGACGTTGGAGGGCGAGTTTTCAAAAGATGCCATTCCGCAGCCGGTGATGTTGGAGCCAAAGCCGAATTCTACCGTTAGCGATATTGTGAAGATTGTGGCCGAGGACAAAGAAGATGATATTGCAAAAGTCGAATATTCGATAGACCAAAGTCAATGGTTACCGATGGAGCAATCTGTGCCTGGCCTATACACAGCTGAGTGGAATACATCAAAAGTTACGGACCCAAACCATGCGATCAATATAAAAGCGACAGATAAAATTGGTCAGGTCTCGACAAGTAGTGTAAATGTTAGAGTTGTAAACAAGGTTACGATTCTCTTTCCGCTCCAAGGTTCGAGCATTTATAAATCCGCGAATATCTTGGTTGAACCGAGAGCGAACAGGGAAGTTGAGAAGATAGAGTTTCAGGTTGATAGCAGTCCGTTTGCGGAGATGAAGCCGACCGAAGGCGGACTTTACACAGGGGTATGGAAAATAGGCGAAAGTTATACTCCGGGTTCTTCGCATACTTTGATAGTAAGGGAATACGAGAAAGGCGGGGGCGTCACTATTGATACCGTCAGGGTGACAGCCGATTCGGTCAAGGTTTTAATAGCGGAGCCGATAAAGGGCCACTCAATCGCCGTTGACAAATCCCTCCGCGACTGGACAGGCACCCCTCCAGAAGAGGAGAACACCGCAACGGTAAGTCAAGGGGAATATATCTGGAAGGATGCCGAAGGCGATGACACAGGAGACGGTGATTACACCTATCCTACAAACAAGGCGTTAAAGAAAGGCGCAGACCTAAGGGAATTCAGGGTC
>JBDRDF010000052.1:0-35862 GCA_043821025.1 Candidatus Omnitrophota bacterium | reverse complement strand
TTGGCTTAAAGACAAGAGGATAAAAGAATTATCTTGACATATAAAATAAACTATGCTAAACTATCTAAAGAATGAAAAAGAAATATTTCATCAAAGATTTAGAGAAGATTCTCGGAGTAAAGAGGAAAACCTATTTCTATTGGGAAAGGACAGGAAAGGTGTTGAAGGCCAAAAGGACTCCGATGGGGAATTATCGTTATTGGACAGACGAGGATATTAAAAAGTTAAAGAGAATAACAGGGGGATAAATAAGATGGGACTTTTTCTAAAAAAGGGAAACTGGTATATAGACTATTACGCCTGTGGTAAGAGAAAAAGAGAAAAGATAGGCACGAGCAAGACTTTGGCGGAGAATGTCTTGAGAAAGCGTAAATTAGAGCTTGCCGAGAATAAATACCTCGATATAAGAAGAGAACAGAAGATAAAATTTGAAGAATTTGGCGAGACATTTCTTAATCTATATTCTAAACCGAACAAGAAGTCATGGAAATCCGATGCTTTTAATCTTGGAGCGCTTGCTAAGACTTTTGGTGGTAAATATCTTTATGAGATTACCACTCAAGACGTAGAAGAGCATAAGGCAAGGCGCTCAAAGGATGTTTCGCCGGCCACTACCAATAGAGAACTTGCCACGCTAAAGATTATGTTTAATAAGGCTGTTGAATGGGGAAAGCTTAAAGAGAATCCTGCAAAAAGCGTCAAATTTCTAAGAGAGCCAAAAGGGCGGGTGCGCTACCTTGAAAGAGAAGAAATAGCCAAACTTTTATCTAATTGTTCAGAGCGATTAAAACCGATTGTAATTGTCGCCCTAAATACCGGGATGCGAAGAGGCGAGATTCTTAATTTAAAATGGCGTGATGTAGATTTTCAAAGAGGAATCATCTATCTCTTGGATACCAAGAATGGAGAACGTCGAGAAGTCCCAATGAACGATTTAGTTAAGAAGGCTCTGATTGCAGTGCGTAAACATCCGGATAGCCCTTTTATCTTCTGCGATAAGGATGGTAGGCCTTATGGTAAGGTAACAAAATCTTTCTATACGGCATTGAAGAAAGCTGGTATAATGAATTTTAGATTTCACGATTTAAGACATACCTATGCAAGTCAATTAGTAATGGCAGGAATTGATATTAATACCACAAGAGAGCTGTTAGGGCACAAGGACATCAGAATGACTCTTAGATATGCCCACCTATCACCAGACTACAAGAAGCAAGCAGTGGACATTTTAGGCAAGCGAATGGACACTTTTTGGACACCAGAGGCAGTTTCGGGAAAGTCCCAAGATTTGCTTGTTCCAGAACTATTTGAAAATATTGAAGTTAAATAGCAAAGGGGCTGTAGCTCAGTTGGGAGAGCGCTTGAATCGCACTCAAGAGGCCGGGGGTTCGACTCCCCCCAGCTCCACCATTTGGGAGTCGGACAAAAAAGAGGGTTTCAGGGAGAAAAGATTGTTTTCTCCCTGAAGGCAAGAAGCATCTAAAGCGGAAGGAAGATAAATACTAAAAAGAAACCATCAGGGTTTCCTTTTAGGGAGCGAGGCTGGCTAATTTGAAACGAAGTGATAGATTTGCCGAGCGACTCGACTCCCCCCAGCTCCACCATTGGAGTCGAACAAAGGGGTGGTAGGGGAGAACATTCTTTAAGATGAACAAGAAGGCTTTAATTTTCTTAGTCCTTTCGTTACTGGCAATGCCTGGTTTTTCCGAGGAGGTGAAGAAACCTGTTGTTGCCGGTGCATTTTATCCTGCCTCGCCAGTTGTCCTCGCAGGGCAGGTGGATAAATATTTAAGGGAAGCGAATCCACAGCAAATCGACGGTGAAATAATCGCGTTGATTTCGCCGCATGCGGGATATGTCTATTCAGGCCCAGTTGCCGCCTACGGATATAAAACGATTTCCAACAAAAAATACGATACTGTAATAATAATCGGACCAAGCCACCACGTCGCTTTCGATGGCGTTTCAATCTTGGATAAGGGATTTTATGAAACGCCTCTTGGAAAAGTTGAGATAGATTCGGAACTAGCTATGAAATTGATGAAGTCAAAGAAGGGCTTAATATATTTTCAACCCCAGGCATATGAAGAGGAACATTCGGTTGAAGTCCAAATTCCTTTTTTGCAGAGAGCGTTAAAAGATTTTAAGATAGTTACTTTAATTATGGGGACCCCTAATTACAAAACTTGCACAGATTTATCCGAAGCATTAGTTACTGCGATAAGGCAAAGCGGTAAAAGAAGCTTGATAATTGCAAGCACGGATTTATCTCATTATTATTCTTATAACGACGCTGTATTAAAGGACCGAATCACGTTATCCGAGCTTCTAAATTTTGATGCCGAGAGACTCGCCGAAAAGATCTCTAATGGAGAATGTGAGCTCTGCGGCGTGGCTCCTGTGCTTACCACATTGATGGCGAGCAAAAAGTTGGGCGCCAACAGAATCATGGTTTTAAAATATGCCAATTCCGGAGATACGGCAGGCGATAAAAGCAGGGTTGTTGGCTACGGCTGCCTCGCGATATATAGGGAGGAAGAGAAGATGCTAAACGCCGAACAGAAAAAAAAGTTATTGACCATCGCACGCAAGACGATAGAGGACTACGTCAAGGAAAGAAAAAAGCCCGAATTTAAAGAGGCCGACCCGGAACTTTTGAAGGAGAAAGGGGCATTTGTAACATTGCACAAAGGAAAGGACTTGCGGGGTTGCATCGGAAATATAATTGGCCATGGACCGTTGTATCTTACCGTTCGCGACATGGCAATTGCATCCGCAACTGAAGACCCAAGATTTCCACCTCTTACTCCTAATGAGCTAAAGGATATAAAAATCGAGATTTCTGTTTTATCGGAGCCTAAGAAGGTTACCGATATAAATGAAATAAAGTTAGGCGTGCACGGTGTAATAGTGAAACGCGGATTTGCAAGTGGGGTTTTTCTGCCACAGGTGGCTTTAGAGACCGGTTGGACTAAGGAAGAATTTTTATCTAACTTATGCTCGCATAAGGCGGGCTTACCTCCTAATGCGTGGAAGGATAAAAACACAGAGATTTATATTTTTTCAGCGCAGGTCTTTGAAGAAGGGGCTTAAATGAGCAGATTCTATATCCCCCACAATTCTATACGCAAAGATAGAATTCACATTCGAGGTCGTGAAGCGCATCACGTAAGGGATGTCATGCGGCTTAACATCGGCGATGAAATTGTAGTTTTTGATGGGACAGGATATGAATACGTCGGCACAATAGAGCAGATAGGAAAAAATGATATCGTTGCAAAGATAAATAAAAAGATTAAAAGAGAAATCAGTAATTTTAGATTAGCTTTGGCACAGGCGATTCCGAAATCAAATAAGATGGATCTCATCGTTGAAAAGGCGACTGAATTAGGCGTGGAAAGAATCATCCCCATTGTAACAGGTCGAACAATAGTTAAAATCGACGAGACCAAAATGGCTTCGAAGATAAATCGTTGGAAGAAATTGGCGATCGAGGCATCAAAACAGTCCGGCAGAGTTACGGTCCCAGAGATTAATGAGATCAAAAGTTTTGAAGACTCGCTTTCCTACACAAAATATTATGAACTTGCAGTTATACCTTGTTTGCACGAAGGCATAGTGAAATTGAAGGACGTGTTAAAAAGCAACGGCGTCAAATCTGCTATCCTATTTATTGGACCTGAGGGAGATTTTACCGAAGATGAGATAAATATAGCAAAGTCAAAGGGAGTAAAGCCAGTCTCATTGGGCAGAGAGGTTCTTCGTTCTGAGACCGCCGCTATCTCAGCGCTCTCGGTTTTAAATTATGAATTGAGGTGGTAAGGTGCAAACCGTTTGTTTCAAAACGTTGGGTTGCAAAGTAAATCAATATGAAACGCAGGCGATCCGCGAATAGCTTAATGGCATCGGATTTATCGAGACAAAAGGCACTGCCGATATCTACATATGGGAGGCAAAATGGCTATTCAGAATAATATCCCAATAGGTGAAATGCTGGTAAATGAGAAGGTAATAACACCCGAACAGTTGGAAGCAGGCTTGAGGGAGCAGAGAAAGACCGGCAAATCTATTTGCCAAACCCTGATCGATATGGGTTTTTCGACGGAGGAAAAAGTATTTACAGTTCTTTCGAGGCATCTCGGCGTCCCTTACGTAAGAATTAAAGAGAGAAAGATCGACAAATTTGTTATAGAGAGGGTGTCCGCCAAGATCGCAAGCCATTACAAATTGATGCCGATAGAACTTAAGGAGAATACCTTGACCGTCGTCGTTATAGATCCGTTAGATGTCCGTACCCTTGACGATATAAGGTTATTACTGGGTTTTGAGATACAACCGGTTTTAGGCGGTGAGAAAGATATTTTGGAGGCGATAAGGAAATATTATGGTATAGGTGCGGACACGATCGAACGCATAATGGCGGAAACCACTGCCTTTGAAGAGCTGAGATTGCCCGCTACTCCTACTCAAGATGTGGAGGAGCTTGTCGAAGATGCCTCGATAATAAAATTCGTCAATCAAATTATTCAGCAGGCATATTACGATAGGGCGACGGATATTCACATCGAGCCCTACGAAGATGAAATGAAGGTGCGATATAGGATAGATGGGATTTTATACGACGCTACGATACCGCCAACGATAAAATACTTCCAAGCCGCTATCGTATCGAGGATAAAGATAATGGCAAATCTAAATATAGCAGAACGTAGGTTGCCCCAAGATGGCAGGATAAATTTGCGGGTCGGAGATGATGATTTGGACTTAAGGGTTTCGATCTTACCGACACCTTATGGGGAGAGCGTAGGAATTAGACTCCTCACAACCAAGATGTTATACAGCCTTGAAGATTTAGGCCTCTCGCAATTCGACCTAAAGATTTTAGCAGAGATGATTAAGAAACCTCATGGGATTATCTTAGTCACTGGGCCTACTGGTTCTGGCAAGACCACGACCCTTTATGCGTGTCTGTCTAAGATCAATAATAAGGAGTTGAAGATACTCACCATTGAAGACCCGATAGAATATCTCATAAAAGGAATTACGCAGATGCAGGTCCATCCTAAGATTGGTTTGACTTTCGCAACTGGATTGCGTTCGATGTTAAGGCACGACCCGGATGTTATGATGGTCGGCGAAATCAGGGATTTAGAGACAGCTGAAATTACAATAAGAGTCGCTCTAACAGGACACCTTGTCTTCTCTACGCTCCATACAAACGATGCGGCTGGAGCGGTCACGCGTCTGTTGGATATGGGGATCGAACCATTTTTAGTTTCTTCTTCGGTTGAATGCATAATTGCGCAGAGGTTAGTTCGATTGATATGTCCCGAATGTAAACATCCGGTTAAAAGGAAAAAGGAAGTTCTCTTAGAGTTAGGCGTTAATAATATTCCAGATGAGGTTGAGATTTATGAAGGTCGGGGGTGCGAGGCGTGCAAGTTTACCGGTTATCGGGGAAGGACGGGCATTTACGAATTTCTTGTTATGAACGATGAAATCCGAGAGATGGTTTTAACGCGTACTTCCTCTGACCATATAAAGAAAACAGCTGTTAAGCTAGGCATGAGGATATTACGGCAGGACGGCGTAGATAAGGTTTTAAGGGGCTTGACTACTGTTAGCGAAGTACTGCGCGTTACGCCACAAGAGGAATTACCTTTAGAGTGAACTAAACAGTAAAAGATGCCGAGATTTTTTTATAAAGCGAAAAAAGGTCCAGACGATGTAGTTGATGGCCACATTGAAGCGGAAACGGAATATACCGCTATCTCAAAACTTTCCCAAATGGGTTACTATCCGATCAAAGTGGAAAGGGAGGATGCAGGACTTCAAAAAAGAGGGTTTTATCCCTCTTTTTTTATCGGTCGAGTCCGCGTAAGGGATATGGCGGTTTTTACACATCAGCTTTCGGATCTTTTAGGTTCTGGGCTAACCTTATTAAATGCGTTGGGAGTTTTATCGGAACAAACGGAGAATAGATATTTAAAATCGGTAATACAAGATGTGATGACAGAAGTAAAAGACGGCGTTCCTTTATCAACTGCCCTCTCAAAATACCCCAATGTCTTTTCTCGGTTATTTACTAGTATGGTTCATTCGGGAGAAGTCGGAGGCGTTTTGGAAGAGGTATTAAAGCGGCTCTCCCAGTTTTACGAAAAAGAAGAGGAAATCAAAGCGAAGATCCAAACGGCAATGGCATATCCTATTTTGGTCTCGCTTGTCGGCGTGCTCACAATTTTTGTGCTCTTATCGTTTGTGATGCCAAAGCTTACTATGATATTTGCAGAATTCGATCAGATATTGCCGCTTCCGACGAGAATTTTGGTAAAGGTAAGCAATTTCTTTGCGGAATTCTGGTGGTTGATATTATCATTTTTTATCCTATTTATATTTTTATTGACGAGGATTAATAAGACGAAGGAAGGAAAATTGCGATTCGATATATTTATCTTGAGCATCCCAGTGATCGGGGAATTTATAGGGAAGGTCGAAATCGGTAGGTTAACCAAATCGCTGGCGACGCTTTTAGATAACGGGGTGCCGATACTGCAGTCCCTAGAAGTTGTTGCTGATACGGTAGGCAACGAAGTGTTAAAGCGGGAGCTAGAGAGAATCGGTGGTCAAATACGTGACGGCTCATCTTTTTCAAGGGCGATTAGAACAAGCCGACATTTTCCGATTTTCGTAATGAATATGATTGCCGTCGGCGAAGAAGGAGGCACTTTGGAAAATGCTCTTCACAAAGTAGGAGATTCCTATGAGCGCGATGCCGACAGGTTGGTAAAGATAATGACCTCCCTTATCGAGCCATTGTTGATATTGGGCATGGGCGCAGTTGTTGCATTTATAGTAATAGCGATGTTACTTCCGATATTCCGAATTAATCTTATGGTAAGGTAAGTTTTGAAAGGAGGTTTATATGCGTTTTAATATTACGAAGTCCGGATTTACGTTTGTGGAGATTTTACTCGTTGTTGTAATTATTGGAATATTGGCCTCTATGGTTCTACCAAGATTTGTAGGCAGGTCTGAGCAGGCAAGACAGGCGGCAGCGAGCGCTGACATTAATGCCAGTATTGCAACTGCATTGGATATGTTCGAATTGGACAATGGGCAGTATCCGGATAAGTTAGAGGATTTAATGACAAAGCCCGGCTATACTACAATTTGGAATGGGCCATATTTGACGAAAAAACCCATTGACCCTTGGAGGCGCGCTTATATATATAAGCCAACTACGGACAAAAAAGATTACGAATTAATCTCGTACGGAAAGGATGGCGTCGCCGGCGGTGGGGATGATATCTCCAATAAGGAAACGACTACACCAACGGAATAGGAATTTTGGATTCACGCTTTTAGAGTTAATATTCGTTGCCGCAATCCTTATCTTTATAGCAGCTTTGGCTATCCCGCAATTTAGAAAGTCATTTAATTTTTTGGGACTACAGAACTTCGTCTCCGATGTTGTCTCATTTGCTCGATATGCTCACGCGAAGGCGATAATGGAGGGGAGCACAAATAGATTGTCGTTCGACGTCGAGAATAAATATATGAGGATTGAAAGCACGCGCGACGATAAGCAATGGCAATTAGATAAATCAAAGTCAATACCGGATTTCATTGCGATTGATTTACAAGGTGGCGGAGGCAACTTTAAATTTTATTCGGATGGAACGACGGATGAGGCATCGTTTAAAATAGGCATCCCTTCCGGAAAGACTTATGCCATTTCGATACAGTCGGCGACTGGTTATGTTAAAGTTGAAGAACTTCAGTAAGAGTAACGGCTATCTATTGCTCGAAGCGATCGTTAGCATTGCGGTGATCGCCATTGGCCTTGCGATAATCTTGCGTTCATTCGCATCGTCTTTGCGTGCGTCAAAGATTTCGGAGGAATATCTGGTAGCCTCCTCGATATTGAAGGATAAGATGTGGGAATTGGAGAGGAAAGCGAGGCCTGAACCCGAGGGCGAAGGGGGATTAACAGAATCTGAAACAACCGAGCAGATTCCCAATTCTAATTACATTTTAGATATCAAGGTTAAGGAATCGGATTCCCTAAACGAAGTAAAAGCTACGATTTCATGGCAGAGCGGCAATAGAAATGAAAAAATAGAAGTTGTCACTTATTTGAAATATAAAGAAGGCGGACCATAAGTTGAAAACGAAGGGCTTGCGCGGATTCACGCTTTTAGAACTCTTGATTGCAGTTACGATATTTTCAATTGTTGCGGTTGCTATCTATTCGTCATTCAATGTAGGCATACGTGCATGGCGCAAGGCAGAAAATAGCTATAAAGTAAGGCAGGAAGCGAGGCACTCGCTCAATACCATTGGCCGTGAATTAAGGTGCGCGGTTAACTCTACAGCGATGCCGTTTGAAGGTTCTTCAAATTACGTCTCTTTTTGCCGAACGATGAAGATCTCAAATCCACAGGGCGGTTATTCAGAGGGAATTTTTGAGATAACATATACCTTTGAGGCCGAAGATAAAGCCGTTTATTATATTTTACAGACGTATGAAGAGTGCGCGAAAGGGGAAACTGGGACTAAATCGCTTTTGGCCTCTGGCGTTTCAGATTTTAAATTGCAATATGCATATCTAGATCTAGATAAAGTTGCTTGGAAGGACGAATGGAAAAAGGAAGAGTTAAATATTCCACTGGGAGTAAAGGCGAGTTTATCTTATCCTTTACAATACGAGGGGCAGGTCGCTGAATACTCAGAAACATTTTTTATTCCTACAGGGACTTTAAAGGAAGCGACAGAAGGCACCTAATGGATTTTAAAGAAGAGAAGGGCGCTATACTAATTATAACCTTGTGGATTTTGGCTATTTTGACTATACTCTCAGTTGGGGTAGCGGGCAGGATGGGGCTTGAACTTAAACTCACTGGTCTTTACCGAGACAATATGAAGGTGCTATATCTAGCAAAGGCAGGGGTCGAACGCGCAATCAGCGTTATCGAGGCAGAAGATCATGCGATCGACAGCTTAAACGAACGCTGGTCTAATAATTCAGAAGAACAGAGCCCCTTATTTAAGGAAATAAAAGTAGCGGATGTCGGGACTTTTACGGTTAGCTATCCGTTTACAGAGGGCAGGGTGTTTTATGGAATTCAAGATGAGGAACGCAGGATTAATTTCAATAATGCGCCGAAAGAGGTTATCAGGCGTTTGATAGAACATCTATATCCAGATATTGGCGATGCAAGTGCCTTAGCGCAGTCTATAGAAGACTGGCGAGATACTGATACAACTCGCGAAGGAGGTCTTCCCGAAGATGATTATTCAGCAGAAGGGTATCCAAGGAAGGATAATTATTTTGATGTAACGGAAGAGCTCTTATTGGTGAAAGAAATGAAACCGGAAATTTTTGAAAAAATCAAAGATTATATTACAGTTTACCCTGCCAAAGTTTATCCGGAGGGCAAATTAAACATAAATACCGCATCTTTCCCATCTCTTTACGCTTTGGGTTTCTCGGAGGCAGTTGCTGGTGCATTGGTTAATTACAAGAGTGGGGATGATGGGATAGAAGGTAACGAGGACGACAATTATTTTGAAAATCAAAGCGCACTTAATAACTATTTAACGGCGTTGAAAAATAATGGATATGAAGGTACAGAATTGCCAGCCGAAAGCCAAAGCTTAGTTGCGTTCGGCTCCCGATATTTTCGAATTAAATCCTATGGTGAAACAACCAACAGAAGGTCGCATAAAACCATAGTTTGTATAACCGGTCCGCACCCGACAGAACAAAAACAAGTGTTTCTATTCTGGAACGAACAATAGAAGGCCATGGCTATATTTAATCACAAGATAATAACCTCGGTAGAAATAAGCGACAGGTACATTAAGCTATTACAAATTTCCTCTAAAGGTATGGAGGCCAAAGTTATCGCTTGTGTATTCAAGGAACTTTCGACGACTCAGCCGGAGGCATGCGCCACGGCATTGGAAGGGATTTTGAAAGAATACAATATTAAGCCCAAAGATTTAGTTCTTACGATACCGCGGCAATCCGTAACGATGAGGAATATAAAATTACCTTCTCAAAATCTACGAGAGATCGATGAGATGGTTGGTTTCCAGGCGGTCAAACAAATTCCATATCCTAGAGAGGAAATAGCGTATGGCTACAATATATTCGGTGTAGATTCCGAAGGATATTCAAAGATTATACTCGTCATTTGTCATCGAGATGCGATAGAACGCCCAATCGGAATATTGAACAACTGCGGCCTCAACCCGACAAAGGTTACTTTAAGCTCATTTGGGCTGTTAAATTGGTTTACGCTAAATAGCGAATTAAGGGAGAAACCTAAGGGTTCTCCCTTAATTTTAGTGGACTGTGACATCGGAACCAGCGATATCGCAATAGCCTATGATGACAAATTGATTTATACAAGGGGATTGACATTTGGTTCTGCTGAAGGCCAGAGGTACTATGAGAAATTAGCGGATGAAATAGATAAGACGCTTCCTATTTATGCTAAAGAAACGGAAGCAGCCAGACCTAAGGAGGCAGTTTTTACTGGAATTATATCTGAACTGGCACATTCGAAAGGCGAATTGGAACAGGCATTAAATATGAAGGTTGACTTCATCGACTCATTTAGGCATATCCCTTTAAATATCTCGTCTATATTTCAGCCTAATGCTACACTCGCTTCATATTCCTCGCTTATCGGAACAGCCATTGGGCCCGAAGAGGTTGATTTGCTTCCGAAGGCGTTGAAATTGACTAAGGTAGCAATGACGAAAAAAAAGGAATTGGCAATCTCGTCTATTTTAGCATTTGCCGTCATCGTATTGGCATCCTTTGTTATTTGGAGCAAAATCGATCAAAAAGTGAATAGCTTAAGGAGGTTAGAATTAAAATTAAATGATACAACGCCGTTGGCTTCAAAGATAGAGAAGATGCGGTTAGCTTCTAACGTCATAAAATCTCAATTATCGAAAAAATCCGAAGCATTAGATGTTTTAAACGAACTTCACAAGATTGTGCCTCCACAAATCTATTTAGCCCTTTATACATACGAAGAAGACAAAGTGGAATTAAAAGGCACTGCGAATGCGCTTTCGGATGTATTTAAATTGATCACCATATTAGAAAATTCGCCATACTTTCAGAATGTAGAAGTACGGTACGCGACTAAACGGAAGATAGGTAAACAGGAACTCGTCGATTTCGAAATCACCTGTCCTTTGAGCACGAACGCGAAAGAGAAGAAATGATTTTTTCGAATTTGACTAAACGCGAAAAAAATCTATTCTATTTGGCCATGTTCTTAATATTTGTTTGGATTACGCACAATTTTGTTATCAAACCTATAATCGTTAAATGGAAAGAACTCGATGATAAGATTGAAGAAAAAAGTAGAGAATTAGAGAAGAACATAAGGATGATCGACAGGAAAGAAAGAATTGAGCATGAGTATGAGAACTATGCTTCAGCCGTTAAAATGGGGGGTTCTGAAGAGGAGGAAATGGCAAAATTTTTGACAGAGGTAGAATCCCTGGCCAGTTCTTCTTCGGTCCATATAATCGAGATTAAACCTCGTCCCAGCAAAAAAATTCAGTTTTATAAAAAGTATTTAATAGATTTAGATGCGGAAGGGGATATCAACCAATTATCCAAATTCATATATGATATCCAAAATTCCAGTCAATTATTAAAAGTAGATAAATTCTCCCTCGGCACAAAAGGTGCCGGAACGAACCTTCTTAAATGCCGTCTTTTAGTTTCGAAGATACTGATTCCGTAGCCTTCCTCAAGTTCAATAAAACATAAAATTTTCCTTGACAAATTCAAACTTTTGATATATACTCCCTGAGTAGGGAGTGGATAAAGAAAAATGCGTAACCTTTATTTAATCAAAGACTTAGCGCGCTCGACGGGTTTATCGATAGATACGGTCAAATTTTATTTAAAGATCGGTTTAATTTCGGAGGTCGGTAGAAGCCCGGAGACAAATTTTAGATATTTTGACGATTCCACAGTCGAAACTCTTAATAAAATAATTAAATTAAGAAGACAAAAGCACTCTATCCAAGAGATTAAAAATGAGTTATTATAAGGTCCTCAATTTAGAAAAAGAGCCATTTTCGACCAGCCCAGACCCTGTATTTTTTTATCGTTCACAATCGCATGATTCCGCCCTTAAGCGATTGGAGATAACAATAAGGTTAAGGCGCGGCTTAAGCGTGATCCTTGGCGATGTCGGCACCGGCAAGACCACTTTATCTCGTACTCTAGTTCAAGCGTTTCAAGGCGAAGATAATTTTATTTTCCATATGATCTTAGACCCGAGTTACAAAACCGAATTTCAATTTTTATCCAGCCTGATTAAGATGTTTGGGATGAAGCCGGAATTTCGTTCTACTTTGGATTATAAAGATATAATTGAAAAATATCTTTTTCAAAAGGGCGTGGACGAAAATAAGACGATCGTGCTTTTGATAGATGAAGGACAAAAGTTAAATGCGAATCAACTTGAGCTGCTTCGAATACTGTTGAATTATGAAACCAATGAATATAAGCTGTTGCAGCTTGTTATATTGTCTCAGATGGAACTTCTTCCGCGCTTAAGGAAAATCAGGAACTTCATGGACAGAATAGCACTAAAATATATAATAAATCCATTGGATGAAACAGAAACGAAGGAGATGATCGCATTTAGATTAAAACAGGCAGGATATAATGGTTCTCAGCCTTTATTTACCGATGATGCCATAAAATTGATTTATGAACGCACCCAAGGTTATCCGAGAAGGATCGCGCTTTTATGCCACGATTGTCTTGAGGCGTTGATAATAAATGAGAAGTCTCAAGTCGATTACGATTTGGTTAGCCAAATGGTTCAACAAGAGGTGAAATGATGGTTCAGGATTTCTCCCCTGAAGAGAGGTTACTTAGGTTGATTCGCGGCGAGAAAAAACAGAAGGAGAAACCAACTGCCGAAAAATCTGAATTGCCGCAGAGCCCAACAGAAGTGCCAACAACAGGGGTTCGAACTATAAAATATGAACCAAGAAGTACTCAGGCACTCACAGGCGAATGGAGATATTTAAAATTTATCAATTCAGCACTAATCATAATATTTATTATAACGGTTGGTTTTTTTATATTTGACCTTATAAGTTCTAAATTTCAACGACCTATTCCTGTACCTAGCCACGAACCAAAAATCACAAATCACGGGTTAACGCCTCAACCCGCTGAAACACAAAGGGTAAGCCACGAAACGCAAACCCCGCCATTCTCAACCTACGAAGAGGCGATGGGCAAACGTGAATTATTTAAACCACCAGCACTAGAGATTCAGCCGGTAAAGGCAACTACTGTTGAGCCGGAGTTAGTTTATGATAAAATTAAGGACCTTTCGTTGATAGGCATAATAGCAGGCGAGAAGCCTCAGGCCGTAATCGAAGATAAAAAAATCCAGAAAACATATTTTTTATATGAGGGGCAGACGATGAATCAGATGAAGGTAGAAAAGATATTAGAGGACAGGGTAATTTTGGATTTTAACGGAGAAAAAATCGAACTCACTTTATAACGGAAGGAGAGGACGATGAAAATAAAAACTTTTGGATGTAAAGGATTAATGAATTTTATAATTTTTATTTTATTTATTGCCTTTACCGCAAATGTTGAGGGACAGTCCCCGGTACAACCGCAGAAGATAACATTGGATATAAAGGGAATGGATATCATCGATGTCCTAAAAATAATCTCCCAGCGGACGGGGATGAACATCGTCGCATCAAGAAATGTAACTGGCAGGGTTACGATTTTTTTAAAAGATGTCGATGTCTGGGATGCGTTTGAAATTACTTTGCTCTCAAACGATCTTGCATATGAGGTGAAGTGCGATATCGTAAGCGTTATGACTGGGCGGGAATATGAAGCGATCTATGGCGAACGTTTCAAAGACAAGAAGAAACTTTCGATAATCAAGCTTAATTACGCAAAGGCAGTTGAAGCAGCAAAGGCGTTAAATCAAGTTAAGACCACTATTGGAAGGGTTGTTGTTGATGAGGGTTCAAATACATTGATACTGATGGAAACTCAAAATAGATTGACGCAAATGGAAGATATAGTTAAGGCAATGGATATGCAAATTGTGACCAAGGTTTTTCCCTTAGATTACGCGAAGAGTGATAAATTAAACCCGAAGATACAGGATATGGTTACAAAGGGTGTGGGTTCCGTCAGGTTCGATGAGAGGACGAACACGGTTGTCATAACTGATTTACCAGAGAAGATAATAGAAATAGAGAAAGTAATAAATGCTTTTGACCAAAAGACAAGACAGGTTTTAATAGATGCGAAGATAATTCAGGTCGAATTAAACGACTCATTTAAAAGCGGCATTGACTGGAAGACAGTCTTTAGGCGCTTGACAGTTGAGCAAACTTTAACGGCCGGCTTAACTACAGGGGGAAAGCTGACCATAAGCACGGTCATGGGGCGCGGTGACAGCGGAGTGCAAAGGACGCTTGACTCAGTAATCGATGCGCTAAGAGAGATGGGCAAGACAGACATAATTTCTACTCCCAGGATAACGGCGATAGATGGGCAGGAAGCCAAGATATTAGTCGGTACCAAAGAGGCATATATTACTGCAACTACAATAACTCCGGCTTCAGGCGCTGTCACGACTGCCGAATCAGTTAGTTTTGTCGATGTGGGAGTACAGTTATTCGTAACGCCGACCATAAACAAGGAAGGTTTTGTAACGATGAAGATTAAGCCGGTGGTAAGTTCGGTCTCAAGCAGAATAAAAACGACCGCATCCCCTGATGGCGTGCCGATAATCAAGACCTCTGAAGCTGAAACAAGCGTCGTCGTCAGAGACGGTGTAACGATAATTATGGGCGGGTTGATGGAGGATAAGAAGGCGAAGGATGTCAGCAAGTTACCTATATTAGGCGATATCCCTATCTTAGGCTTTCCGTTTAGGAAGACTTCAGAAGTGGTTAAGAAAACTGAATTAGTCATATTTTTAACGCCGACCATTATCTCTGGGGATTTTCCCGAGGTCACCCCTGCTCCGAAAGGCGATTTGAGTTACTCGAAATATTATAAGAGTGTCAGAGAAAAGATATTGGTTACGGCATCGAGATATTATCCGCAAAATAAAATATCTGGCGAAGTCGAAATTGTATTTACACTCGCTCCCGATGGTTCGCTTAAAAGCGAACCCAAATTGCTAAATGCAACTCAACCGGAATTGTCCGATTTGGCAGTCCGTAGCGTAAAAGAATCAGCGCCTTTCCCGCCTTTTCCGAAAGGCCTCGAAGAGAGCATCGAGAATTTTAAGATTACGATATTATACGAATAAATTCTATTGACAAATTAAACGTTATATGTTATCTTTTATTTAAAAGATAGTTAAAAGTCTTGGTACTCCCCGATCGAGGCAGATAATATTTAAAGCTTATTTTCTAAAAAGGGGGGTGCCAATTTGCATTTTAATAGCCTAGAACTTTTTGGATTTAAATCGTTCGCTGATAAAACCGAGTTAGACTTCGAGCCGGGCGTCACAGCAATCGTTGGCCCCAATGGGTGTGGGAAGTCCAATATCGCCGACGCAATAAAATGGGTCTTGGGCGAAAATTCAGCAAGGGAATTAAGGGGCCTGCGAATGGAGGACGTCATCTTTAACGGCACCGATGGGAAGGATGCCCTTGGCTTCGCAGAAGTATCCCTCATAATTTCCAACCTTCCTAAGATTCTCCCAATAGAATACGACGAAGTTACAATTTCGCGCAGGGTATTTCGCTCCGGAGAGAGCGAATTTTTTATAAATAAGACCCCTGTGCGATTAAAGGATATAGCCGAGCTTTTTATGGGCACAGGCATCGGCACAACGACCTATTCCTTAATGGAGCAGGGGAAGATAGATCAGATTTTGGATTCTCGTCCCGAAGAGAGGCGCTATGTCTTTGAGGAAGCGGCTGGGATTACAAAATATAAGGCGAAGAAGAAGGAAGCTCTTAGGAAGTTGGAGCAGACAGAGGCGAATCTATTAAGGATCAACGACGTAATCACCGAGGTCAAGCGCCAGATAAATTCCATCGAACGCCAAGCGAATAAAGCAAGGAGATACAAAGAGGAATTCGAAAAATTAAAGGAGTTGGAAGTTCTAGCGGCTAGTTACGAGTATAGGAGGGTTAACGAAGATGAGAGTAACATAACAAAAGATAGGGATTCCTTAACGGCGCAGGAAAATGGTTTGGCCTCAACAATGGATGAATTTAATTCGAGATTAGATTCTTTGCGCGAAGAGTTATCGAGGGTTGACATAAGGTTTTCCGATGCCAAGGCAAATGTAGTAAATATCGAAGGCCAGATGGAGAGAAATAAGGACAAGGTATTATATAATTACGAGAGAGTTTCAGAACTTAATTCGAGGATTGCTAACCTTGAAAAAGAGATAGATGCAAATAGAGCTCGGATTACTAATTTAGAATGCGAAGCAGATAAGCTAAATGCACAGACAAATTCATTCAGGGCTAACGAGGAGAAGAAGAAGGCCGAGTTAGACGAGAAGATCAAATGTTTGGATATGATCGCCGAAGTTGGTAAGACCTCCCACGAGAATATAGAAAAGGCAAAGGCTTACGTGGTTGATGTAGCACAGGGGCAGGTTAAGGTTCGCAATGAGATAACCAAATTAATTGCAAACATCCAAAACTTAAGCGCCCGACAAAGAAGGATAGAGGTTGAGAGGGGAAAGGTCGATGAAGAGCGGGGTACTTTTAATCTGAAGTCGAAAGAATTAAATGGCGCTTTGGAATCCATCTCTAAAGTTATAGAGGGATTGAATTGGAAGAAGGCACAGGCCGAAGGTAATTTAAGCTCGCTCGACGAAGAGGTTTTGAATTTACAAACGCAGGCGCAGAATCTAAATACTGAATCTACAAATGCGTGTTCAAGGCTTGCGATTTTAGAGGATTTGAAGACGAGATATGAGGGCTTTTTCCTTGGGGTGAAATCCGTTTTGAAAGAAGTCGAAAAGGGCTCACCCATTTCGGATGGGGCAATTGGTGTATTAGCCGATTTAATCGAGCCATTTCAGGGCTACGATGCCGCCGTGGAAGCCGCATTAGGCGATAATGTTCAGGCTATAATCGTAAGGAATAAAGAGGTCGCCAAAAGGTTAATCAAATTCTTAAGGGAAAATTCATTAGGCCGCGCTACTTTTATTCCTTTAGATGGTTTGACCAAGGGTACGAAAAGAGGAGATATTTTAAATTACATAAAGGCCGGTGAGAGCATAAAGCCCGTTTTGGAATATCTCTTGGGAGACACTCATTTGGCGGAAGATTTGGACTCGGCATTTAACACCATAACCAAAAAAGATAGAAATAGCAGGCTCGTCACAAAGAACGCAGAGGTAGTAGAAAGAGGGCTAGCCATAGGCGGAACGATACCGAAGGCTGAGGGCTTCAGTTTAATCGGAAGGGAAGCGAAGATAAAGGAGTTAAAAATTCAGATAGAGGTGTTTAAGAAGAGGCAAGCGGCTTTAGATAAAGAGATCAAAGAAAAGGTAGAACAAAGGGATGCCTTACAGTTGGAGGCGAAATCGATTGCGGATGGGATCCACAAGATACAAATTGAGCACGCGAACAAAATGAGCGAAAAGACAAGCGTAGATGAAGTGTTCCGCAAATTAAATGAAGAGGAATCGCTATTACATTTAGAGCTCGATGAGGTTAAGTCCGAGATCGAGACTTTAACCGCAAAAGAGGAGGAATTAAAGAAAGAGCTCGCTTCGTTAGATGAGGAAGATATAAAGGTTCAAGAAACGATAAAGGCCAATCAGGAGACCATCGCTTTGAAGGCGAAGGAAAGGGAAGAGGTCTTGGTTCAGATAACCCAGACGAAGACCGAACTATCTTTATTAACGGACAAGGAGGAGTCGGTCTTAAGGGCCTTGAATATGATGAGGCGTTCATTAGAGGATGAAAGAGTAAGCCTCACAGCAAAAGAAAGTCAGATAGGAGAATCGAGGGCGAAAATTTTAGAGATTAACTGCGAGTCTGAGGAGTTGGCAAAGAAAAATGAGTTGTTTGTTGCTAACAAGTCAGGGCTTAAGGAAGATTCACAGAAAATATTAAGTGAACGCAAGACGGTAACGGATTTCATAACTCAACTTGAGGCACAAATAAAAGATACGCAGAAAAAATTAGATGAATTGAGAGAACAAGTCCATTCCTTAAATGTCAAGTCCACGGAGCACAATTACAAAAAGTCAAGTTTGCGGGATAGATTACAACAAGTGTATAAAGTAGATTTAGACCTGGAGAAGAACGCGATACCTCAAGGTATAAATTGGGACGAGACAAATGAGAAGATCGAGGCATTGAGATCGAAGTTGGAGCAGATGGGCCTTGTCAATTTAGTCGCGATAGAAGAGCATCAGGAGCTGCAGGAAAGATATAATTTCCTCACAACGCAGCAGCAGGATTTATTGAACGCCAAAGAAGATTTACATAAAGCAATTAACAAAATAAATAGGACAACGCGGGAACTCTTTATGGAGACGTTCCAAAAAATTCAGGTAGAATTCAGAGATATGTTCAGGCTTTTGTTCGGCGGTGGCGATGCGGAGTTGTTATTGATCGACCAGTCCGATATATTAGAGAGCGGGATTGAAATAATCGCTCGACCACCTGGGAAAAAGCCGCAGTCGATTTCGCTTTTATCCGGCGGCGAAAGGTCATTGACAGCGATCGCGCTTCTATTCGCTATATTTAAAGTAAAACCAAGCCCATTCTGCGTGCTGGATGAGATAGACGCAGCTTTAGATGAAGCGAATATCGATAGATTCTGCAGGATCCTGAAGGAATTTGTCAAGGATTCGCAATTTATAATAATTACCCACAACAAGAAGACGATTTCGATAGCGGACGTTATGTATGGAATTACGATGGAAGAGTCAGGTGTATCGAAGATCGTTTCGGTTAAATTTGCCGAGGCAATTGAGGCGAAGACGGCTTAAAAGAACATTATCCTGATTTATAGGCGCAGGTTTTATTCTTACCGGTTCTTTTTGCCTCGTAGAGTGCCATATCGGCCGAACGGATTAATCTTCCTTTATCAAGCGCGTCTTCTGGGTAGGTAGCGACGCCTGCACTTATAGTCAAGTTTTTATTCGGCTGAACCTCTTGACCTTTAAATTGATATTCCTCAATAGCCTTCCTTAAAGACTCGGCGATTTCATAGGCGACATTTTTTGGGGCGTTCGGTAAAATCACTACAAATTCTTCCCCACCATAGCGAGCGACTTCACCTTTGCCGTCGCAGGTATTTTTTAAAATTCGCGCCAAATCGCGTAATAGTTCATCGCCCATCTGATGGCCCAAGGTGTCGTTGTAATTTTTAAAATTATCTATATCGAACATAATGAAGGACAACTCTTTTTTTCCTTCATGCGCCTTTTTTAGTTCCTCAGTTAATAGATATTGAAAATAGCCGTGGTTCCACAGGCGCGTTAAAGAATCCGTATTAGCCTGGTGGACCGTCTGTTCGTAAAGCCTAGAATTTTCGATTGCCAAACCAGCGTGGTTTGCGAACATCGTCAAGATCCTTATATCTTCTTTTGCTATGGGTTTTTTAGTGAATATATTATCAGCGAGGATGACTCCTACAGTTTTGTCCTTAGCTTTTAAGGGGACCGTTACGAAATATTCTGTCCTCAACATTTGGAGGGTAGTGTCATTTGCAACTTTTAGGCGCGCTTCTTCAGTAGTAACCTCAAAACTCATTCCTTCCAAGATGGTAAGAGCTAAGATACCCGCATCTTCACGCAAAGGGATTTTGGTACCACGGACCACCCTATCTAATTCGGAATTGCCTTTAATGGGGTGTCGCATGGCAGATGTCAGGTCTTCCAAGGTCATCTTTTCCGCCTCTATCCGCCTCCATATACGACCTGCTTCCTCCCCAGAGTGGGGACCTATTCCCATCTTTCCTTCCAGCGTGTTTTCAGCTTCGTTTACAAGGAAAAGCATGGCCCTATTGAAGCCTAAGCCCTCGTGAGCAGTTACCCCGGTTAAAATTATGAAGAGTATCTCATCGAGTTTTAAGGTAGTGCGCATAGCGTTGCCGATTTCGTAGAATATCCTAAGCTCTACGCGAACCCTGTCTATTATTTCCTGCAAGTCTTTCTTTTCCATATTAAGCATTAATATTACCTTATAAAATTACAGTTGTCAATATCGCTCGTTTTGCTATGTACAAAATATCAACCTTTAAAATTTAAGTCTATATCTGCTTCGGCTTGTGTTCCTTAAGGAACCGCTCGAAAAGTCCCAGCGAGACTTTCCTCGCTCCGTTTTAGTCCTCGCTCTCTCTTAAGGTTAAACGGTGGAGAACCCTGCCCGCTCGTACTAAAAAGGTTCCTTGCGGACACAAGCCTATGCAATTATATACTTACTTTGAAATTTAATGTCTCGTGCATATATGTATAAGGCAATCTAGCGAACGAAGAGGCGGTTTATGACGCAGCCATATATTACCTTAAGCGAGTAATAAAATAGGCCAAGCAAGACTTAAATTTCAAAAGATGCGATATCGGAATGTCCAGAATTAAAATCTTGACAAAAACCGAAAAAAGCTTATAATAAACGTGTAATCGATTATAGTTATATATAAAGGTAACTTATGAGAGAAGAACTAAATCTATTTAGGGCATTATCAGATGAAACACGATTGCGTATAATGGTTTTGTTAACTGAAAAGGAGCTTTGTGTCTGTCAACTTGAATGGGCCTTAGGTCTTACACAGGCAAAAGTTTCAAGACATCTTACGGTGCTTAAAAATGCCGGTCTTGTGCAGGATAGACGAGAGGGTTTATGGATATTCTATTCTTTAGCTAAACCCAAGAGCGAATTAGAGAAAATAATACATAAATATTTAAAAGAATGGGTTGCAAAAAAATATGAGTTATTTAAAAAGGATATTGATAACATGAAAAAATGTATGGTTAAGCCCCTAGAAAAATTGACTACTATAAGGAGATAGTTCAGATGTCCGAAGAAAAAGAAACAATGGTACTGGACCAAAGACAGATTCTCGAGCTAGATGAAATTATTCTTGATAGGGATAAAGAAGCTGCTCTTAAGTTTTTAGAAGAGAATATTTACAAGCCTATAAAGAAACGCAAAGAATCGCATTGTAAACCACCATTTTAAGAGGAAGGGTTTTATGACTGAAAGTAAAATCGGTAAAAAGGAATGGTTTTATTTTATTGTAGTAATTGTGCTCTATGTTCTGGCGATTTGGTATGTGGCAGTTCATAATTTATCTTGGTCAGCTTTATTTAAAGCAGGAATTTTACAAGAAAAAGGCGTAACTGGATTACAAGCGAGAGTAAAAGAAATAGAAACTCCGCTTAGTTGGAATATACCATCGGTACTTTGGTATATCATTATTAAAGGCGCAGCCCTTTTAGTTGAGCTTCTTCCCTATTGGATTATCGGTATGTTTATCGCCGCAGGCTTAGTAGTCTTTATTTCTTGGGAGAAAGTGAAATATAGGATGGGTTATGGTGGATTTGGTGCAAATTTTATGGCCACAACTGCTGGTGCAGTTATACCTATTTGCTCCTGTGGCATTGTTCCGGTATTAGCAGGTATGGTGGAGTCAGGAGTTCCTTTAGGGCCAACCCTCGCCTTTTTAATTGCTGCGCCAATGCTTAATGTGCCAACAGTATTTATGACTGCTGGGCTCTTGGGTAAGAAGATGGCAATCGCCAGGGTTATCTCAATATTTGCTATTGCCATGTCAGTAGGTTTAATCGTTTCTTTCTGGCAGAAAAAGAAAAAAGGCCTAAGGCATTTTGTTAAGCTATATGTTCAGCCAAATCTCTCTCCTGAATTACAAAAATTTGCTTATAACTTAGCAATGAAATTAGTTACAAAACCAGAAGGTCTTACCGTAGAAGAAATTGGTATAGAGCACAAAGCAAAGGTTGATGAGCTTGATGAGATAGGCGTAATTGAACAATCCAAAAATGGCAAATGGCGCTTGATAGAAAGAGGTGACTCTCAATATCAAAGCAGCTGTTTTATTTTGCCAAAAGGTTATGCCGAGTTAAAGTTCAAACAAAAATTAATACAATTGTGGAAAACATCCTGGCAGTTATTTTTTGCCTTAAATTACTATTTAGTCTTGGCAGTAATTATCGCAGGTGCTATTAGAGTTTTAATTCCCACAAGCGTAATTGTTAATTTTGTCGGAGGCAAAGCCCTTAACTCAGTATTGATTACCTCAATAATTGCAGTGTTTGCCTATGTCTGTACTTATGTAGAGGTTCCTACTGCTTTAGCGTTAATTGAAAAAGGTATGGGCCCGGGCGCTACTTTAGCTTATTTACTTGGTGGACCTGGTTTAAGCCTGCCTTCAATTATGATGCTCTCAGGAGTATTTAAACCAAAACTCTTATGGCTTTATGTGGGTTTGAGTTTTATTGGCTGTGTAATTGCTGGATACATATTCAATTTATTTTAGAACTTAAAAGAAGGATGAACTTTAATGAAAAGAAGTGAGATTAAAAAAGAAATAAAGAAAAGATATGGGCAGTTTGCAGAGCAGGGTTCTTCTTGTTGTCCTGATTATAGCTGTTATGATATCGGCTACAGCATTAAGGAAATTAAGAATTTGCCTCGTGATATATCGGGTTTCTCGTTGGGCTGTGGTAACCCTGTTGCCCTCGCCAGCGTTAGGGAAAGCGAAGTTGTCCTTGATATAGGCTCGGGTGGGGGATTGGATGCATTCCTTGCTTCAAAGAAGGTCGGACCGAAAGGCAAAATCATAGGCCTGGATATGACCGAGCAAATGATAAAGCGGGCCAAACAAAATGCAAAAAAGGGAAATTATAACAATGTTGAGTTTAAGTTAGGGGAAACGGAAGATATCCCAGTAAAGGATAATTCGATAGATTTGGTCATGAGTAACTGTGTTATTAACCTCACCCCGAACAAAGAAAAAGCCTATAGAGAAATATATAGAGTCTTAAGGCCGGGTGGAAGATTTGTTATCTCTGATTTAGTAATAGAGAAAGAGTTGGGCGAGTCTATAAAAAACAATCCTGAGAAATTAGTGGCTTGTGTAGCTGGAGCGATAACTGAAAAAGACTATATCGGCGCAATAAAAAAAGCTGGTTTTAAGAAGGTAAAGATTCTTAAAAAAAGCTCTATGGTAATAAGTGGAATTAAGGTATTGAGTGAAACTATAAAAGGCGAAAAGAGGTGATTGATTATGTCAGAACAAAAAACAGTAAAAATTTTTACCCTGGAACAACAGTTTCCTTGTGGTCCCAACTCAAGTTGTTGCGGACCAATTGGTCAGAACGAAGAAGAAATAATGGCATTGAAAAGTGCAATGGAAAAACTCGGTCTTGAGGTTGAGATATACGACGTCCAAAAGATGAAAAATCTTCACGAGCACCCGCAGGTTTTTAAACTTTTCCGCACATTTGGTCCACAAGCAATCCCTGTAATCATCGTCGCTGGAGAAGTGGCTTGTATGGGACAATCCGAAATTAACGAAACTATCTCAGCCATAAAGAGTAAATTGTAAGGAGAAAAACTTTATGCCAATTTATGAATATTTTTGCCAAGATTGCGAGAATAAATTTGAAATAAAGGCGAGTCTATTTGAGAAAGGGAAAGGCTTAAAAGTTAACTGTCCTACTTGTGGTGGTAGCAAGACAATCCAAATTTTAGGCAATTTTTTTACCTTTTCAAAGGGTAATACAAGTTCTGGAAGTTGTTGCGGTCCAAATTCAACTTCTGGTTGTTGCAGTTAATTTTTGAACCGTGTTTGAGTAGCTAGAATAAAATCTTGACAAATTCCGTTTAATGGTATAAAATTAATAAAAATCTTCGGGATGGGGTGAAATTCCCCACTGGCAGTAAAAGCCTGCGAGTCCCGAATGTAGCTACCCAAAAAGTAGACTATCCTTAAGGGACAGAGCTGGTGGAATTCCAGAGCCAATAGTAAGAGTCTAGATGGGAGAAGATCGTAATCAAAAGTTTCAAGCTGATTACTTAAGTTTTAGACTTTGTCCCGAAGAGAAATCTTCGGGATTTTTGTTTTAGGAGGCCAATGTGTTCAACACTATAAAAGAAGTTATAGACGACATCCGTAACGGCAGCATGGTGATCGTCGTTGACGATGAGGACCGCGAGAATGAAGGCGATCTCGTGATGGCCGCCGCTTCTGTTACGCCAGAAGCGATAAATTTTATGGCGAAATACGCTCGTGGGTTAATCTGTGTCCCAATGGAGGAAACGAGATTAAGCGAGCTTGGGATTCAAGTTTTGCCGGAACAGGGTGGCGGGCGCTTTGGAACCGGTTGGGCGATGTCGATAGATTCAAAAGAAGGCGTTACAACAGGAATTTCCGCACACGATAGGGCTAAAACGGTCAAAGCATTAATAGACCTCAAAGCCAAACCAGATGATTTCATTCGCCCAGGACATATATTTCCGCTCAGGGCAAAAGAGGGTGGGGTCTTAGTTAGGGCGGGGCATACTGAGGCGGCGGTTGATTTAGCTCGGCTTGCTAAGGTTTATCCAGCCGGCGTTATCTGCGAGATAATGAATGACGATGGCACGATGGCGAGGACACCCCAATTGATAGAATTTGCCAAAGCGCACAATCTGAAGATTTGCACGATAACCGATTTGATTAAATATAGGATAGCATCCGAAAAGCTCATCCACCGCATAGAGGGAACCACTATGCCGACCGAATATGGCGAATTTAAATTAATCCTTTACGAGTCACATATTGATAGGCAAGCCCACGTCGCATTAATCATGGGCGAAATTTCTAAAGAGGCCGTTTTAGTCAGGGTTCACTCAGAATGTTTGACAGGCGATGTCTTTTCATCTATTCGTTGCGATTGCGGAAGCCAATTGCGTCAAGCGCTATCGATGATTCAGAAAGAAGGTCGCGGAGTCCTGCTTTATATGCGGCAAGAAGGCCGTGGAATCGGCTTAAAAAATAAGATTAAGGCATATGCGCTTCAGGATAAGGGCATGGATACCGTTGAGGCAAATGAGGCCTTGGGTTTTCAACCCGACCTGAGGGATTATGGAATCGGCGCGCAGATTTTGGTCGATTTAGGATTGAAGGAGATACGCCTCCTTACAAATAATCCTAAAAAGATTGTTGGCCTGGAAGGTTATGGGCTTAAAGTCGTAGAGCGTGTGCCGATTGTTATTCAACCCAACCCCATAAACGAAAAATATCTGAAGGCGAAGAAAGAGAAACTCGGCCACGTTTTGGACGAGATCTTTTAAAAAAGAAAAGGAGGCAAGAGATGGTTAAAACAGTGGAAGGGCAATTGATTGCAAAGGGCAAGAAGTTTGGAATCGTCGTTTCTAGGTTCAATGATTTCATCTCCAAACGGCTGTTAGAAGGAGCGGTTGATACTTTAATTAGGCATGGAGCGAAGGAGAACGAAATTGAGGCAGTATGGACGCCTGGCGCCTTTGAGATTCCAACGGTAGCGAATAAACTTGTGAAATCAAAGAAATACGATGCGGTAATTTGCTTGGGCGCTGTTATAAAAGGCTCAACGCCGCATTTCGAATACGTTGCAAATGAGGCGGCAAAAGGGATTGCCAAGATTTCTCTCGATACAGGAGTTCCAGTGATATTCGGAATAATTACAGCAGAGACGTTGGAGCAAGCGATTGAGCGCGCTGGGACAAAAGACGGCAACAAAGGCCGCGATGCCGCTTTGAGTGCCATAGAGATGGCAAATTTATTAGAAAATATTTAATATGCGCAAACGAACGAAGGCGCGCGAGTGCGCACTGCAGATTTTATATCAAATCGATATTACAAAGGATTCTCCCGATAATCTACTTTCCGCATTTTGGGAAAATAAGAAGACGGAATCCGAAGTAAGAGATTTTGCGACGGCACTCGTTAAAGGGACGGTTGAAAATATGCAAAAGATAGACGATATCATTACGAAATACGCTAGCAATTGGAAATTGAAACGCATGGCAGTCGTCGATAGAAACGTCCTGCGCCTTTCGGCATATGAACTTCTTTACCGCGAAGATATCCCCCCTAAAGTTGCAATAAATGAAGCGGTCGATTTGGCAAAGAAATACGGCGATATAGATTCTGGAAAATTCGTGAATGGCATCCTCGATAGGATAAATAAAGAAGAGGCAACTCATGGAAAGGTTGGCTGACCTCCATGTCCACACCTACCTCTCCGATGGCACATTCTCTCCGAAGGAAGTTGTTGAGCGCGCAAAAGATATAGGACTTTCTTGTATCGCGATCACCGACCACGATTGCGTTGATGGAGTCGAACCCGCATTAGAGGTAGGAAAAAAAATAGGCATAGAGATAATTCCGGGAGTAGAATTGACCGTTGAGGAGAAGAACGCCGAGGTCCATATCTTAGGGTTCTTTATAAATTACAAAGACGAACCATTCCTTAAATTGCTAAAGACCGTTAGGCAATCGCGAATAGAGCGGACATACCAGATGATCGAGAAACTAAAGAAGTACAACGTTCTGATTGACCCTAAGGAGGTCTTTAAGACAAGCGGGCCTGGCTCGGTTGGCAGGCTTCACGTAGCATTTGTGCTGGAAAAACACGGATATGTCTCGTCAGTAAGAGAAGCATTCAGAAGATATATCGGCGATAAGGCGCCTTGCTACGTCAAGCACTTTGAGATAAGCGCGAAGGACGCGATCGCTGAGATTAAAAGGATAGGAGGCGTTGCGGTCTTTGCCCACCCTTACGTTATGGGCGAAGATAGATTTATCCCGCAATTTGTAAAATATGGTTTAAATGGGATTGAGGCGTATCATTCTGACCACCCGACATCCGCTTCGAAATATTATGTAGAACTTGCTGAGAGATATAAGCTTTTGATTACCGGTGGCTCCGATTGTCACGGCCTGGGCAAAGGCGAGATTTTGATGGGCAAGGTAAAAGTCCCATATGAACTTGTTGAAGAATTAAAAAGATGCGCAGAGAAGACAAGAAGTATATGAACCTTGCGCTCGAATTGGCAAAAAGGGGCAAGGGGTTGACCAGCCCTAATCCTTGTGTCGGTGCAGTTGTAGTCAAGGACGGAAAGATTGTCGGCAAGGGATATCATAGAAAAGCTGGCGGTCTTCACGCCGAGATTTATGCGTTAAAGCGAGCAGGCGCAAAAGCGCGCGGTGCAACTTTGTATGTTTCGTTAGAGCCCTGTCGACATTATGGAAAAACTCTGCCCTGTGTCGACGCCATAATTGCATCGATGATTAAGCGAGTAGTTGCGGCGATGAAAGACCCTAATCCGTTAAATAATGGAAGGGGAATCGCGGTTTTAAAAAGAAAAGGGATTGAAGTTGAGGTGGGAATTTTAGAGGATGAAGCAAGAAGACTTAACGAGGCATTTATAAAATACATTACTAAAAAGATCCCATTTGTCACCGTTAAGGTCGCGCAGAGCCTCGATGGTAAAATCGCAACCCATACCGGCAATTCCAAATGGATCACAAGTGAAAAGGCGCGTGAATTTACTCATGGACTTCGAAGCGAAACCGATGCGATATTGGTCGGCGTTGAGACGATATTAAAGGACGATCCTTTATTGACTGCGAGATTAAAGGTTAAAAGAATAAATAAACAGCCCGCCAAGATAATTTTAGATAGTAAATTGCGAACGCCAACGAGCGCAAAGATTTTCTCTAGGGGTTCTCCTGGAAAAGTCATAATTGCCACAACTAAACTTGCACCAAAAGATAAGATAGAGATACTGAAGAAAAAGGATGCTGAAATTTTGATTGTAGGGTCTAAAAATGGCAAGGTAAATATAAAGACGCTTTTAAGGTTACTGGGAGAAAAGGGCATTACACATATATTGGTAGAGGGAGGCGGTGAGGTAATAGCGTCAGCATTTGAGGCGAAAGTCGTCGATAGAACGCTATTTTTTGTCGCCCCCAAAATTATAGGTGGTAGAGAAGCGCCTACCTCGGTTGAAGGAATCGGTGTAAATAAAGTTAGCAAAGCCATAAAGTTGAAAGACATTAGATTTGAAAGAATGGGCGATGATTTTCTAGTTGAGGGTTATGTCAGGGATTAAAAAATGTTTACAGGAATAGTTGAAGAGTTAGGCACGGTTGAGAGAATTGAAAAGTCGAAGGCACCAGCCGTTTTCACAATTAGGGCGAAGGCCATTTTAGAGGGGTTGAAAAAAGGCGATTCCGTTTCTGTAAATGGGGTTTGCCTTACGGTGGTCGGCGTCGAAAAAGATAGGTTTAAGGCGGATGTAATAAAAGAGACCTTAGAAAGGACTAATTTAGAACATATAAAACAAGGCGATAAGGTAAATTTAGAAGGAGCATTAAGGGCTGATGGAAAGATAAGCGGACATTTCGTCACCGGGCATGTCGATGGCATTGGGGCGATTATTAAGAAAAGTGTAGAAAAGAATGAAATTTTAATTGAGATCGGAGCCGATAAAGAGATACTAAATGGCATAGTATATAAAGGTTCCGTAGCTGTTGATGGGATAAGTTTGACGGTCGCAGGAATTAAGCCAAATTCGTTTTTGATTTATATAATTCCCCACACTGCTTACGTTACGACCCTCGGATTTAAAGGCGTGGGCGAAAAGGTAAATCTTGAGGTTGATATCTTGGGCAAGTTCGTCCAAAAATTTTTAAACCAAAGTAAACCCTCCAATATCACCGAAGAATTATTAAGAGAAAAAGGCCTAATTTAAGGGGGACGTTCCCTTTGGGGACACCCCATTTTAAGTAGCCTGTCCCCGGAGGGAACGTCCCCAGAGTTGACTATAATTCTGCCTCGTGTTAAAATTAACTTATGTTAAGTAGGAAATCATTATTTCTTATCCTTTTAATTTGCGTAACGTTAATCGTTGTCAGAAGTTTCGCGAAAGACGTAAACGAAACATATGTTTTGCGCGTCATCGATGGTGATACCGTTGCATTGAAAGGCGGCCAGCGTGTAAGGTATATCGGAATTGATACGCCTGAAAAAGGTCGCCCTTATTATTTGGAAGCGAAGAAAGAGAACGAGAGATTGGTTCTGGGAAAAAAGGTCAGGCTCGAATTCGATGTCGAGAAACAAGATAAATATGGTAGGACGCTCGCCTATGTCTACGTCGGCAATGTTTTCATAAATGCCGAATTAGTTAAAAACGGCTATGCTATGGTTTACACTTGCCCGCCGAACGTAAAATATGCGAAGACATTTTTGGCCCTTCAGCGGGAAGCGAGGAAAGCAAAACGTGGGCTTTGGGGATTAAGATAAATCGGGGAGTAGCGCAGTTTGGCTAGCGCGTTTGGTTCGGGACCAAAAGGTCGTGGGTTCAAATCCCACCTCCCCGACCAGATTAAACTTGGCGTAATTTTTGAGGATAAAGAACAATTTTTAAACAATAATGCAATAGGCTATTTCGCTATTCGTAGAAGTAAACTGTTATGCCCGACTGGTCTAGTCCGATAGAATGCCCTAAACGCGGCAGTAAAGATACTCGTTTTATAGAGCCTCATTATGAGATGTCTATTTACGAGTGTAACGTCTGCGGGTGCCGTTTTGAGGTAGAAGAATAAGCCAAATTTTGTTGTCTCCGGCATTTATGAGACAGCAATTTGGACTATGGAGAATGGTATAGGGTAATAGTGCGTAGGTGGACATGAATGAATTCATAAAAATATTTATTGCAGGAATAACACTGGGAAACGGTCCCTGCCTTTTTATTTGTATTCCCATAATTCTTCCTTATATCGGTGGGTTACCGCAGCTTGGTGCCGGACCACCCGGTTGGAAAACCGGTTTAAAACTTACCGCTATTTTTTCAATTTCCCGTCTGTTTGCCTATTCGCTGCTTGGGTTTCTATCAGTTGTTTTTTACAGATTTATTTTTGGTTTAATTGGCTCTAAGGGTATATATCTTCAGTTAATACTTGGCATTTTAATTATCCTTACAGGCATATTTTATCTTCTCAGTATTAACAAAAGTTTTATTCTATTGAATCCGTTATGCAGTTTTCTCCGCGCAAAGATAGTAGAAAAATCCAAATTCAATATGATACTGTTTGGTTTGTTGATTGGTTTTTCTCCCTGCGCGCCTCTTTTGGCGGTTCTGACGTATATCGCTGCAACAGCAAAAGATTCTCTGTGGGGGCTTTTGGCTGGTTTTTCTTTTGGCCTTGGGACATTCATCACACCTCTTATTCCACTCGGAACACTTGCAGGGCTTATAGTTGATAAAACAAAAAAACATTCGGGGGTCCTTATGGCAGCAAGGGTCTTAAGCGCCGCAATCCTGATATACTTTGGCGTCCGATTAACTCTGGCTTCATAAAAAATATAACGGGGCATTTGATAATGAAAAGAGTAAACCCCATAAGTAAGACGATGCTGGGATTTAGTCTTGTTTTTATATTTTTATGTGTTGGATGTGGACAAAAAGAAATAATAACTTCTTTAGAAACTAACCCGGATTTTGAGCCCGCATATTTGGAACTCCATCGAACAGGCGAACTGAAAAAACGCGGAGAAGAACTGTGGAATATGATGAAAAGCTGCAAGCTTTGCCCAAGAACGTGCGGAGTCAATCGCCTTAAAGGAGAAAAAGGGTTTTGTGGCGCCACTTCCCAGCTTGTAATTTCATCTTATCATCCCCATTTTGGTGAAGAGAAACCGCTCGTTGGTAAGGGAGGTTCAGGCGCAATATTTTTTACTCATTGCGGGCTTAGGTGCGTCTTTTGTATAAACTGGGAAATAAGCCAGGGCGGAATAGGTGAATTAAAAAGTATTGAGCAGTTAGCCGATATGATGCTTAACCTTCAAAAATTGGGCTGTCATAATATCAATCTTGTAACACCAACTCATTATTCTGCGCATATTATTCTTGCGGTTGATATGGCTGCGAGTAAGGGTTTAAGGCTTCCTCTTGTATATAATACCTGTGGCTGGGAACGTCTTGAGATACTCAAAAATCTCGACGGTATAGTAGATATTTACTTGCCTGATTTCAAGTATTCAGATGGCAACATGGCAGCAAAATATTCATCAGGTGCAGCCGGCTATCCGGAGATTACCAAAGAAGTCCTGTTAGAGATGCATCGTCAAGTAGGCGTGGCAAAACCTGCTAAGGATGGATTAGTGTATAGGGGGCTGATGATACGCCATTTGGTTATGCCAAATAATGTCGGCGGAACAAAAGAAGTGATTAAATGGATAGCAGAAAATCTTCCGAAAGATACATATCTTAATATCATGTCACAATATAGGCCAATGTACAAAGCATTTGACTATCCCCAGATTTCACGAAGAATAACTCGGCAGGAATACGAAGAAACAGTAGGATACGCAAGGGAGTTAGGGCTTACAAATTTGGACATTCAGTGATATTAGTTTTGAGGGGAGATAGTTATATGCCGTACCTTAAGAAAGCATTAAGCCGTTGGGATTCTGTGGCCGTCATCACGGCCATTGTTATAGGCGTCGGCATATTCAGGGTGCCGGCGGAAGTGGCGAAATTCCTGAAATCCCCAACCCTTATGCTTATTGCGTGGTTTTTGGGCGGGATGATCTCTTTGTTGGCCGCCCTTTGCTGCGCGGAACTCTCTTCATCGTTCCCGAAAACGGGAGGAAATTACGTATACCTTCGGGAAAGTTACGGTCGTCAAGCCGCTTTTTTATTCGGTTGGACAGAACCGCTGGTAATACGCGCCGGCTCTATCGCCGCCATAGCTTTCATCTCCGCGGAATATCTCCGGTCACTTCTATCGATCGATATATTTGATGCCCGTAACCGAAATGGCCAACTCCGCCCTCATAGGCTCAGATGTATTTTATATTCTGTACGGAACATGCGGGGAGGAAGATATTCGAGATGGTAGTGGTTATTACCTCTCTCGGAAGCATCAGCGCAATGATAATAACAGGTAGCCGGATCACCTATGCGATGGCGAAGGACAACGCAGTATTTGCTTATATAGAAAAGATAAGTGCACGTTATGGCACTCCGCACAGGGCGATAATCATAAACGCCGTATGGGCTTCGGTATTGATATTGCTCGGAACATTCGCTAAACTTTTATTTTTTACCGGGATACTTGTCTGGCTATTCTTCGCCTTGGCCGTGACTGGAATTTTTATATTGAGGCGTAAATTTCCAGCCATTGAGAGGCCATACAAAGTGTGGGGTTATCCAGCGACACCAGCCATCTTCATCCTGGTCTGCGTTGTCCTTTTCGTAAATACGATAGTTTTAAATCCTGTTCCGTCTGTTGCATGAAGAAAGTATTTTTCTGCGCACTTTTAACAGCCGCTCTATTCAGCGTATGCAGCGTATGCATAGCCTCTGAAGAAGAGGCATTCGCTCTTAATAGGCAGAGGATGGTGGAGGAACAGATTGAACGCCGCGGCATCACCGACAGACGCGTATTGGATGCAATGAGAAAAGTGAAGCGTCATCTATTCGTACCCACGTATCTGCGCAACGCAGCGTATGAGGACAGGCCGCTGCCTATAGGTCACGGCCAGACGATCTCGCAACCGTATATCGTCGCTTACATGACACAGGCCGCAAGGGTTGGGCCGAATGACCGTATACTTGAGATAGGGACTGGCTCCGGATACCAAGCGGCCGTGCTGGCCGAAATAGCAAAAGAGGTATACACGATAGAGATTTTACAGCCGCTTGCCGACCGCGCGCGCCTGAGGCTCGAAGAGATGGGGTATAAGAATATAAAAGTAAAACGAGGAGACGGTTATAAGGGCTGGAGAGAATATGCCCCATTCGATGCGATAATCGTTACCGCCGCCCCATCCGAAATACCGGAAGAATTGACGAATCAACTAAAGATAGGAGGCAGGATGGTTGTTCCGATAGGCTTATTCTATCAGGAACTTTATCTCATCACGAGGACCGAATCGGGATTCAAAAAGGAGGCCCTTTTGCCCGTAGCTTTTGTTCCCATGATCCATCCATCCGAGGGAGATGAATAGCAATCCGTATGAAAGGATAGAAGTTCACTAAATAGGAGGAGCCCTCATGAATAAACAAGAATTAGAGAAAAGAAAGATCGCGTATTTTACAATGGAGGTGGGTCTTGACGTCCGAATGTCCACATATAGTGGGGGCTTAGGGATTCTGGCAGGGGATACTTTAAAATCCTGCGCGGATTTAGGCGTGCCGCTTATCGCCGTAACACTGCTTAACGAAAAAGGTTATTTTGCGCAAAAACTGGATGGAGAAGGAAACCAGACAGAAACTCCTGTAGAATGGCCAAAAGCGGAATTTTTAACCCTTTTACCGGAAAAGGCAAGCGTTCATATCGAGTCAAGAGAGGTAAAGATACAGGTCTGGGAGTATGTGATAAAGGGGGTTTCAGGCGGGACTGTGCCGGTGTATTTTTTGGACACAAACCTTCCTGAGAATAACGAATACGACCGCACCCTAACCAGTTTTCTTTACGGAGGAGACCAGTGGGATCGCCTTTGCCAGGAAATAATCCTTGGTATAGGGGGGTTGAGGGCAATTGAAGCTATCGGCTATAAAAATATCGAGAAATACCATATGAACGAAGGCCATGCTAGTCTCCTTGCGTTGGAATTGTTGGAGAGAACAAAGAAAACCGGCGAGACGGATATTTCTAAAAAATATGACCTTGAGTTTGTAAGGGATAGATGTATCTTTACCACACATACGCCTGTAGCCGCCGGCCATGACCGATTTCCTCTTGACCTTGTAAAAAGAGCTCTGCGTAGCGATTTACCTTTTAAAATGCCCGATATATTTATCCGGGATAACGAAATGAATATGACCTTGATTGCTTTAAATCTGAGTAAATACGTAAACGGGGTAGCTAAAAAACACGGCGAAGTGACGCGGGAAATGTTTCCCGGTTATTCAATAGATTCTATTACCAACGGTATTCATTTGCTAACATGGGCGGCTCCTGCGTTCAAAAAGCTTTACGATAAATATATTCCCGGCTGGCAATCAGATTATTTTTCTTTACGTTACGCCTTGAGTATTCCCAAAGATGCGATATTTCAGGCGCACCTTGAGGCAAAAAAAGAGCTCATTGATTATGTAAATGCCTGTACAGGTATTGGTATGGACTATGATACCTTTACTATAGGTTTTGCCCGGCGCGCCACAGCCTATAAAAGGGCAGACCTTTTGTTAAGCGATATAAATCGGTTAGTTGAGATTAATGATAAAGCAGGCAGGATGCAAATCGTTTATGCGGGAAAGGCGCATCCTAAGGATGGCGGCGGAAAAGAGCTGATAAAAAAGATATTTTCAAGAATCAAAGAACTGAACCCAAAAGTTAGAATTACCTATCTTGAGAATTACGATATGACGCAAGGAAAATTAATCGCTACCGGCGTTGACCTCTGGCTGAATAACCCGCTTCCGCCGCAGGAGGCCTCCGGCACAAGCGGAATGAAGGCCTGCCTTAACGGCGTGCCGAATTTAAGTATTTTAGACGGCTGGTGGATAGAAGGATGTATTGAAAACATCACCGGCTGGGCAATCGGCTCAATAGAGTCGCAGAATACGGATAGCGTTCAAGATGCCTATGATTTATATCGGAAATTAGAAAAAATAATCATCCCCATGTTTTACAAAGAGAGAGATAAATGGCTTGAAGTTATGCGCCATGCTATAGCGTTGAACGCCTCATTCTTTAATACCCAGAGAATGGTTCAGGAGTATGTCTTAAATGCATATTTATAAGTAAGCCAGGTGCTATGAAGGGATTCTATGGTTAAGACTAAGATAATCTGTACGCTTGGCCCGGCGTCGTCGAGCGAGATGGTACTTAGAAAAATGATGTTCGCCGGTATGGATGTCGGGCGCCTGAATTTTTCCCACGCTAAGCCGCAGGAGTTGCTTCATAGAATAGGCCTCATTCGGCTTTTAAACGCGAAATACCGCAGGCGCATAAAGCTTCTCGGCGACCTTCAGGGGCACCGTATAAGGGTAGGCGAGCTTGCCGCGTCGGTAGAGCTTAAAAAACGCAAAACCTTATGGCTTACTCAACAAAAGGTAAAGGGCGAGCACATAAGGGTACCGTTTGATTATCAAGGTTCGCTACGAAATATAAAGAACTGGCAATATATATTCATAGACGACGGAAATATTGCCTTAGAGGTAATAGGCCGCACTAAGAATAGCCTGAAGGTAAAAGTGGTGGTCGGAGGCCTGCTTAAGGAGCATAAGGGCGTAAACATCCCTGAGGCTAAGCTTGAATTCGGCAGTATAAGCCAGAAGGATATACAGGATATACTTTTTTGCGAAAAACACGGCGTTGAATATATCGCTCAGTCATTCGTGCGCACAAAGAATGATATTCTGGATGTAAGAAAACTGCTAAAGCCAGGCTCGCAGTGCCGGGTTGTCGCTAAAATAGAGAACAGAGAGGGGATAAGGAATATCGATGAAATAATTAAGGTTGCCGATGGCATCATGATAGCGCGTGGGGATATGGGGGTGTCGTTGCCCATTTACGAAATTCCAATCATTCAGAAAATGATAATAAAAAAATGTAACCGCGCCGGAAAGTTTGTCATTACCGCCACACAGATGCTTGAGAGCATGGTCGAAAACCTTCGCCCGACCCGCGCTGAGGTTACGGACGTGGCTAACGCCATAATTGATGGGACTGATTTTGTCATGCTTTCGGCAGAGTCTGCCGTGGGTAAATACCCGGTTGAAACGGTTGCCATGATGAATAATATAATAAAATTCACCGAAGGTTATTTAAAAGCAAAGAAAACTTCAGAATAGATAGAATAGGAGCTAATGATG
>JBDRDF010000051.1:0-7525 GCA_043821025.1 Candidatus Omnitrophota bacterium | reverse complement strand
TTCTCCAGCACTCCGTAATCTATTGAAATCTCTTCAAGTTTTGGGTAGATATTTTTTAACTTATTGTAAAATCCGAAATGTCCGATGCTTGGGCTTATCAATTGCAATCCGAGATATAGCCTCGGTAGATGCTCCTTAATCGCATCTAGAATGCTCGAAGCCCGCCATATAAAGATACCGCTATTCCAATAATATCTTTTCTCCTTTAAAAATTTAATGGCGGTTTGAAGATTTGGCTTCTCCACAAATCCCTTTACCCTGAAAACTTTGGCTTTAAGTCCAGGACATTTAATCCTAAATTGCCCGCTGGTATCTATCCTTAAATAACCGTAGCCGGTCGACGGAAATGTCGGCTTAACTCCGATAGTAACTAACGCATTTGACGCCCGAGCCACCTCAATGCCCGTTGTAAGCGCTTCGATAAATCGCTCCTTTTTTCTTATCAAATGGTCGGCCGGCAGAACTATCATTATGCCTCGAGGGTCTACTTTTTCGATAATCATCGCTGCCAAACCGCATGCCGCAGCAGTATTTTTAGCGATTGGCTCTGCGATTATATTTTCTATAAAAGGCAAATCGCCCTTTATAGAATTTAATTGTTCTTTATTTGTGATAACATAAATTTGTTCGCGGGGAACCAACGACTTCACCCTGTCGACGGTCTCTTGAATCAGAGAACGCCTGCCTATTAACTTCAAGGTCTGTTTTGGCGTCTTAGCTCTGCTTTTGGGCCAGAACCTTTTCCCCTTGCCGCCTGCGATTATAATTGCATAGATATTTTTATCGATGGGTCGCCCTCGCTAATCCTTTAACATATCTGCCTACTGCCTCAAGCAAGTTCTTTTTGCCGGCATATCGCTCTATAACCTTTACTATTGCGGAGCCGACTATTACGCCATCCGCAACTTTACATATCTCCTTTACTTGGCTAGGGCGTGATACGCCGAATCCGACGCAAACCGGTTTTTTAGTATATCTCTTTACGAGGCGCACTTGGGAAATGAGTTCCTTTGGAAGGCGTTCACGCGCCCCTGTTATTCCGGTCAACGAAACATAATAGATAAAACCCTTGGATTTCTTAGCAACCAATTTAATCCGCTCTTTTGTACTCGTCGGGCTTAAAAGAAATATCGTAGAAAATCCCTTGCCTTTCGAAACCGTAATCAATTCATCCGCTTCTTCAGGCGGAAGGTCAGGCACAATCACGCCATCAATCTCATTCTTTTCGCAATCCGAAACGAATTTCTTTAATCCATATTTAAATATCGGATTAAAATAAGTCATAAGGACGATTGGGACATCAGTCAAAGGCCGCAGGCTGCTAACCGTTTTAATTATCCCCGATAAGGTCGTCCCGCGTTTGAGCGCTCTTTCAGAAGCCGCCTGTATAGTTGTGCCGTCTGCGATCGGGTCAGAAAAAGGAACGCCGAGCTCAATTATGTCCACGCCGCATTTATCCAATAGCGAAATCAATCGCTTGGTAGTTGAAAGGCCAAAATCTCCGGCAGTTATAAAAGCTATAAACGCCTTCTTTTTTTGTGCTTTTAATTTTTTAAATCTTTTTTCTATTCTCATTGGAGGGGACGTTCCCTTTGGGGACACCCTACTTCATGTTTTACCTGGAGTGTCCCAAAGGGGAACGTCCCTTAAGTTTTGACACAAGTTCTACATCTTTATCGCCACGACCGGAAAGACAGATCACAATAATTTTATCTTTGTTTAGATTTCTTGCTAATTTAGTTACATAATAAATAGCATGGGCGGGTTCGAGCGCAGGAATAATCCCCTCTGTTTCGGAGAGCAATTTAAATCCCTCCAATGCCTCTTTATCCGTTACGGCTACGTATTTCGCACGGCCTATCTTCTTATAATAGGAATGTTCGGGACCCACGCCGGGATAATCCAGCCCTGCCGAGACCGAGTGGGCAATCTTCACCTGTCCGAATCTATCTTGTAATAGGTAACTTTTGCTTCCGTGCAAAACACCAAGTTCTCCTTTAACCAAAGTTGCCGCGTGTTCACCCGTCGCTAATCCGCGGCCTGCAGCTTCAACGCCAATAAATTTTACCTTTTTATCGTTAAAGAACGGATGAAACAGTCCTATCGAATTTGAGCCGCCTCCGACGCAAGCCAAAAGATAATTAGGAAGTTTTCCTTCTAATTTCATAATTTGCTGCCTCGTCTCTTTTCCTATCACCGATTGAAAATCGCGAACCATCATTGGAAATGGATGAGGTCCGACGACTGAGCCTAAGCAATAATGCGTAGTCCTTACGTTCGTAACCCAATCCCTCATCGTCTCATTTATCGCATCCTTTAAAGTCCTGCTGCCGCTTTTTACAGGTATAACCTTCGCACCAAGCAACTGCATCCTGAACACATTCAATGCCTGCCGTTCTATATCTTCTTCGCCCATATATATTTCGCATTCGAGTCCGAACATCGCAGCAACTGTCGCAGTAGCAACGCCATGCTGCCCGGCGCCGGTTTCAGCAATAATACGCCTTTTATTCATCCTTAAAGTAAGAAGCCCCTGTCCTAACGTATTGTTTATTTTGTGGGCTCCGGTGTGCAATAAATCTTCGCGCTTTAAATATATCTTCGGCCCTTTTAATTTCTTTGTTAAGCGCTCGGCAAAATATAAAGGTGTGGGCCTTCCGGCAAAGTTCGCCAGATAAAAATTCAATAAACGGACGAACTTTTTGTCGCGCTTTGCCTTATGGTATTCTTCCTCTAACTCTGTTAAGGCGGACATCAATGTCTCAGGGACGTATTTGCCCCCGAAAACTCCAAAATGACCCTTTTTATCCGGTAATTTCATCTTAACCTCTTAGGGACAGTCCCTGTGCTAATCGGAAGGGTGTCCCCTATCTAAGGATAATGGGGACACTTCTCGCTTTGGCAGCAGAACCGTCCCTGAATTTGTTTAAGTTTATCATATATTTAAATTATATGTCAATTTATCTTTATCTTAAGTTCATTATAAATTGGGCGAAGACCTTCGCTGTCTTTGGTAGAGAACCTATAAATACATGCTCGTCGTCACCGTGATATTTTCCGCCGCCAGAAGGTCCGTAACCGACTGCGGGAATCCCTCTCTTGATGAAAAATCTCAAATCTGTCCCGCCCGGCTGAATTGCGAATTTAGGACGCTTCTTCAAAACTTTTCTAATCGCTGAACCAATAGAATCTAAAACTATTTTTCCCTTAGTAATTACGGGGACATCTTTTGTTATAATCTTAATCTTAACTTTAAGCGCCTTGTCTTTCTTTTTAAGTTTTTCAACGGCGCTTCTAATCTCCTCTTCCGCTTTATCTATATCTTCCTCTGGTAAAGCTCGCCTGTCTATCGTAAAGGAAGCTTTATCTGGGACAACGTTGACCTTTATGCCCCCTTTCATTTCTCCGCCCAAAACAAGCGTGGCATATCTATCGCGTTTGTCCAATGTAGCGTATTTCGTCTTTCTTTTTGAAATTATCTTTTCTAATTTTTTAATCTCTCCCGCTACCTCTAACATCTTCTCAAAGGCATTTATTCCCTTATACGGTGTTGCGCCGTGACTGGAACGCCCTTTTATCTCAATCTCCAACCAAAGCACACCTTTATTTCCTATCGAGACATATTCTTCCCAATAACCCTCACCGAGCGCGTAATCAGGTTTTAAGATCCCTTTGCTCATAAGATATCCTAAGCCCGTCATTCCGCCGGTTTCCTCGTCGGGGACGAATGAAAATTCGATATTTACTTTTGGCTTTATGCCCTGAGATTTTAATGCCTCCACAGCAAATATCATACAGGCAATTTCACCTTTCATATCTTCTGCTCCGCGACCGTATAATTTTCCTTTTTTTATAATGGGCCTAAACGGGTCCGTCTTCCAATTAGCGGTAACAGGCACAACATCGTAATGTCCGTTTAAGTGAAGCGTCTTTTTTGCCCCGACGTCCCATCTGGCTATCAAGGTTATCCGCTGAGAGCCCTTTTCTATTTTATATTTCTTTAAAACGGAGGGCGGCGTCAAATATCGTCTTGTAGAAAGGCCGAGCGCCTTTAGGTGCTTCTCTAAAACCGCTACTATTTTTTCATAATTTTCGCCGGGTGGATTTGCGGTAGGAATTGAAATTAACTCTTTTGTAAAGCCGACGATATCGTCCTTCTTAGAATCGATGTAGTGAAAGACTCGTTCCATTGAATAAAATTTTAGCATATGGAATTTTTGAAATCAACGGATTTCTTGAGGATAATTATTTTTTAAAGGACGTGATAAGCTTTAAATCCGATAATAGGTTATCGCGAAACTCCGGCAAATATTCTAAGATAACATTTCCACCCCAATTATCCTCAATAAGATATTTAACTACTTCCTTGCAAAAACTATCGATTGGCAGATGATGCTTCCCATTTCCTTTGCTCGACAGATGCACACAAACAATATGATCTAAGTAGGTTTCGAGTAGTCTCCAAATCACTTTATTGTTCTCCAAGTGCGCAACATCGAGAGTCATGGGCAACTTAAAATTAGCTATTTCATCGGCAGTAAAAATTCTTCGTTTTCCTGAAAATGTTTCAATACTAAAAATTACCTCATTACGATACAAGAACCTTAACCGCTCTAGGCTCTTAAGTGCTCTATCCTGCAGTGTCCGCGTTTTGTTTGCGTTATTTGGATGCAGTGTTACGACTTTCGCACCAAGAGCTTTTGCAAAATCCGCCGTTTCTTTACCCCAGACTTCAAATTCTTCATTCGTTATAGGTGCTTGAACGGCGTGCACACTCAGGACGTTTACATGGAAGGTTTTAATCTTTTCGGAAATTTCTTTTAAATACGACCGTATAGGTTCATAAATGTCCCAATAGTACGGCAAAGCCAGCTCTACGGGTACATTCAGATTAGAAAATCTCTCCTCAAACTGTTCAATCTTTTCAAACGACTGCCTGATGCCAAAATTAATCATGGTAATTTGTGAGTCGCCACATCCTTATTAAACTTAAATTCGACCTGCGGATTTTCCTTTTGGATCATTTCTTTGACCAAATCAACAAATTTTGCGCCAGCATTTAAAGCGTTATAAGCTTCGGTATCCGAAACAGATATGCTGAGTTCATAGGTAAACAAGTTGCGTTTCCTGCGCATTTTGTCAAAATGTTCCACTATAGTTTTATATTTATCACCCAAACATACCGCCATGAATTCTACCGCTGTCTTATGTTGATAGCCATCAGCGGGACGATAACTTTTCAAGAGCATAAAAGCTCTTGCGGCGTGCAACATTGCCAAATATGCAATCGAATATGCTATCTCCTTGTCTATTTCGAGATTTGCTTTAGCAGCCTTAAGATCTTTACTTGCCCGTAAAATTAGTTTTTCAACCGCCCGGAAATCGATTTTTTGTCTCTTCAGCAGGCCCTTCTCTAGATATTCCTCAACAAATTTTTCAAAGCTCATCTTTGTCTCCTATCAAAAAAACCTTCGGATTTTCAATTAGGTCCGTTATAAATGAATCTTTCTCTTTCTTTTTCTTTTCGAAATCAGCCTTTGCGTATATGCTGTAATTAATATCTCTCTTAAGGTTTTTCTCGATCTTGCTAATCTTTTTAATCAATTCGTCTTCGTCGATTTTCCCAATGACAAAAAGGTCGATGTCGCTTTCGGCGTTGGTTTCGTCTTTTGCGAAAGAGCCATAAATAAAGGCCACTTCTATTCCCTTTATCCGTTCCAAAACTTCTCTAAGAAGCCCGGCCGCGCCAATCGTCTTAAAAACAATACTTTTGAACTCGTCAAAGAGTGGGTAAGACTTGCTAAGATAATAAAAGGTAAGGTTCCCGCGTTTCTCAGACAAAAAGACTCCTTCTTTTTTGAGTCTAAGCAACTCCTTGCGAATCATGCTCACAGGAATGCCGAGAAGGCGCTCAAGTTCTCTTAGATAGTACCTGCCCTCCGGATTTGTAAAAAACAACCTGAACAGTGCCTTGCGTGCCTTTGATTTGAATATTTTTGCGATATCCATAATTTGTAACCTCTTTATATTACAATTGTAATCTAAAAAGGTTACAAAGTCAAGGCCTAAATATGGCCTTACTGCTGCTGCCATCATACTCTTCTTGACCCTCCTTTTACTATATAGACGAAATCCGGAGGGATTTTCTTTCACTTAAATTTTGCCGAAGAGGACAACGGTAGGAATTGAAATTAACTCTTTTGCGAAGCCAACGATTTCGTCCTTTTTAGAATCGATGCGGCGAAAGACGCGTTCCATCTATTGAATTTTTTTCTTCGCGACATTGTAGGCATCATAAATATTGTAGATGCCGAGGATGGCAATTACAGTTATTCCTGATATAAAAAGAGCGGCGCCGATTATCACTTCGGCCGGATAGATGAATTTGGACCAAAGAAAATGGGCAATTAAAACAGCACCTATCAGAGTAACCAACATGGCACACGTAGAGATAAGCATTATAACCAAGCCCTTGGCTATTTGCCCATTATAAATCTGCCCTAAGCCGTTAAATAAAAATGAGAGAACGGCTGCAATCCCTGGATTTTGTTTTTCCATTTATTTTCACCTTCCCTTCTAAGAAATATTTTAGCATAAGAAATTTTTAAGGTCAAGACTTTGTCCGCGACCTTTCCCGCAACTTCACCGTCGAACAATCCGAATACCTCTTCGGAAAATAACTATATGCCGCGATAGACATTTTTTCTATGGCCTATAAGGACGATACTGATTTCTTTTCGGTTAAAACTAATCTCATAAATTATCCTGAAATCACCCTGTCTGATGCGGTAAAACGATCCTTTCCCTTCCAATTTCTTACTCCCCTTTGGCCGTGGCTCATTATGTAGCGATCTGATAATTCCGCGTATCTTAACTGCCTCTTCCACAGGGATCTTATCAAGATCTTTGAGAACCTTTTCTTCAATATGGACTTTGAACATCAGATTTTCGCCCCTCTCTTTCTTAAGTAATCATCTACTTCATCGAGAGAGACAAATTTCGCGTCTTTAAGCCTTTCTTTGGCAATTTTGAGGTCTTCGTAATCTTCAATGGCTTCGAGTAATTTTTCTCTTATCGCTTGCGTAACAAAATAGTTTAATTTTATGCCCCGGCTTGAGCAGTACTTTGAAAGCACTTCCTTGAGATCAACCGGAATCCTTGCGCCCAACTGAGTTTGTTGTTCATGACTGCGCACCGACTATCACCTCCTTTCTGATATCATTTGATATCAAATTATAGCATCAGTAATCAACCCTGTCAAGGCTTAAATATGTCTCTCTAATACTAATAACTAAATTACGTGGCATTGCAACGAAGCAACTTACTCCGCGCAATCTTACAAATGTTCTCATAATCTGAATGTTGACTTGAACAGCCCTCTCACTCCTGAGAACTGAAGAAAGCATAAGAATCCCGTGTTCTGTAAAAGCTCTGGGCATCTTGCGTGTACCGCCCCAACTTGATGTTCCAAAATGGAACATCAAGTTTTTGAATTCTTCCTCGGTCAGTTGGAACATAAAATCCT
>JBDRDF010000050.1:0-2415 GCA_043821025.1 Candidatus Omnitrophota bacterium | reverse complement strand
TTTTAAGATTTCATTTATCACGGCGGGGTTGGCTCTGCCCTTTGTCTTCTTCATAACCTGCCCTACCAAAAACATAATGGCATTCTCTTTTCCCTTAAGATAATCCTCCACCGTCTTTTTATTTTCAGCGATAACCTCATCTGCAAAACTTTCAAGCTGTGCTTCATCCGAAATCTGGATGAGCTCTTTCTCTTCTATAATCTTGGGCGCATCTTTTCCGGTCTCAAACATCTCCGTTAGGATATTCTTTGCCATCTTGCCGCTTATTTTCCCTGAATCTATCTCTTTTAATAGTCCAGCTAGATTTTGGGAGGTCAATTTAATATCTTTAAGTTGTAATACCTTCGCATTTAAATATCCTAATACGTCTCCCATTATCCAATTTGATATAACCTTTGGCTTATCATAATATTTTGTGCAATCTTCATAAAAATCTGCTAATTCTTTATCCTGAGTCAAAACATCCGCATCGTATTCCGGCAGCCCATATGTCTTGATGAACCTTGCCTTTCTCGCCTGCGGCAACTCAGGAAGCGCTTTTTTCTCCATATCTATTAAGCCTTCAGGTAAAATGTATGGCACAAGATCAGGTTCCGGAAAATATCTGTAGTCATGCGCCTCTTCCTTGGAGCGCATAGATTGCGTAATGCCTCTTTCAGGATCCCATAGTCTCGTTTCTTGAATTAGTTTTTCGCCGCTTTCTAAAATTTTCACCTGACGTTCAAATTCGTATTCAAGCGCTGCCTTTACGCCTTTGAACGAATTCATATTCTTTATCTCGGCCTTCGTGCCTAAAATACTTTCGCCTCTTTTTCTGACGGAGATATTCGCATCGCACCTTAAGCTGCCCTTCTCCATATCGCAATCGGAAACTTCAAGATATTGTAGGATCGACTTCAATATTGTCAAATAGCGGTAAGCCTCGTCAGGCGAATTTATATCCGGTTCACTTACTATCTCAAGCAACGGTATCCCTGAGCGATTAAAATCAATCAGGCTTGAATTCTCGCCTTCCTCGTGCATAAGTTTCCCTGTATCCTCTTCAAGATGAACGCGTTTTATCTTTATGGTCTTCTCTGTGCCGTCGATTTTAATCTTCGAATATCCGTTATAAGAAAGCGGTTCGTCGTACTGTGAGATCTGATAATTTTTTGGCAAATCGGGATAAAAATAATTTTTCCTATGGAATTGCATCTTCTGCGAAATCGAACAATTTAACGCAAGGGCAACCCTAATTGTGCCGCTTAAGGCACACTGGTTTAGAACGGGAAGCGTTCCAGGAAATCCCAAGCAAACAGGGCAAGTCTGCGTATTAGGCGCGCCTCCAAATTCTGTCGTACATCCGCAGAATACCTTCGATTTAGTCTTTAATTGAACGTGTACTTCTAGACCTATGACGGGTTCGTAAGACATTAGAGTTTAGGGCTCCTTTTGTGCCAATCCGTATGCTTCTCATAAGTGTACGCTACCTTGAATAACGTGCCCTCGTCGAACGGCTTGCCGATAAGCTGCATTCCGACTGGAAGATCGTCCTTCGTAAAACCACACGGAATTGAAATAGCAGGCACGCCTGCCAAATTTGCCGAGATTGTAAAGATATCGGAAAGATACATCGATAAAGGGTCTTCTTTCTTTTCGCCTATTTTAAAAGCAGGGGTTGGTGAAGTGGGGGTTAATATACAATCACAACCGCTATTAAATACTTGTTCAAAATCGCTCATTATTAAAGTCCTGACCTTTTGCGCTCTCAAATAATACGCCTCGTAATACCCGCTCGACAATACATAAGTCCCTAAGATTATCCTTCGCTTCGCCTCAGGGCCGAACCCTTCGCCGCGGGTCCTCTCATGCATATCCAAAACATTCTCTGCGTTGCTACATCTATATCCATATTGAACGCCATCGAATCGCGCCAAATTTGAGGAGGCCTCCGCAGTCGCAATGATATAATAAACCGGCACTGCGTATTCTGTATGGGGAAGCGAGACCTCAATAATTTTGGCGCCCAATCCTTTAAACATTTCGATAGCATCCTTAATTGTGCTCTCAACTTCTCTGTCCATTCCTGGAATAAAGTATTCTTTCGGTATGCCGATCTTCATACCCTTGACATCATCAACCAAAAAATCAAGATAATTAGGAACATCTTTTTTGACAGAGGTAGAATCCCTTTCATCAAACCCCGCGATGACACTCAAAAGCAATGCGGCATCATGGACATCTTTTGTCAAGGGACCGATTTGGTCGAGGCTTGATGCGAACGTGATTAACCCATATCTTGAAACTCTTCCATAAGTAGGTTTCATGCCGACAATTCCGCATAGAGCAGCCGGTTGTCTTATCGAACCGCCTGTGTCCGAGCCAAGCGCCATTATCGCCTCATCTGCCGCTACCGCCGTTGCAGAACCGCCGCTC
>JBDRDF010000049.1:0-20584 GCA_043821025.1 Candidatus Omnitrophota bacterium | reverse complement strand
ATTAGAACTAATGTCTGTTGAATCATCTCTTAAATTCCTTGAATGGTAAACTTATATTTTATTACAAAACAAATTAAATTGTCAATATCTTAATCCGGGTATAAATTTCCTTATAACAAGCAGCGGGTAACTTACAGGGTCGTAAACGCCATTTAAACAAAAGATGTCGATAAAACTGAGATAATTTATTAGAAATATACCAAAGACCGCTATGAAGACAAGGTGCATTTGCCATTTCTCATCCCTCTGTCGAAATAACACATAAAGTAACATCACTGAAAATAAAGCGATAACTGTCTCCAGGTTTATTAGATAACGTACTACCTTATCATATTTAGGAATTTGAAATACAACAAAGATAGTCGTAAAATACATCATAAAATATGCCTTCCCCCATTCAATTTTTCTGAGCACCAACAGGTAACAAAAATAACCTATAAATAGAAGCGTAGTTATGGGCGACAATAATATGAAATCAACGATAAAGCGATACCACGGCCCCATGCAAAAATTCAGAGAGTAGCTGCTGGGCGGGGTAGTGAAATGAAGATTTATTATACCCCTGACAATACCAATAACGTTTCCTATACCTTTAAATAAAATAAGATAGGTAATTCCGACTAGGAAGACCGGCAATAAAATAATTCCTAAAAGATAAGCATTGGATATTGGCCGTTTATAAATATATTTGTAAATTAAAAAGAAACTGGCGAAAAACAACAACAATATTATAGACGACTCTCTTACGGTAATAGAAAAAGTATACGCTATTAAAAACACAAAATATTTGATCTTATTTTCGCGCCTCAAAAAATCCAAGAATAGCCAAATCGTTAACCCGCATAACAAATTTCCATAGCTATCCGACAAAGCCCTCCTTCCCATCGCCATAATCAACGGAGAAGAAGAAAGCAATAGCACAAGCGGATATGCTATATCGCTACCAAAATTTCTCCGAGCGAAATAGAAAGATATGACCAAAAATAATACGAAACAAAAGAGTGAGAATTTAGCTAGGGAAACATAGGTATTTGGAAATAATTTAAACCACAATGCCGTCGACAATATATGCCCAACCCTAAGAGGCGATGGGAATATCTGTAATTCTTTACGATTAATAAAAGTACTTGCTAATTCCGGGAATTTTGCAATGCCATCTTTATCAATTAGATTTGCAAACGTAAAATAATACCCCTCATCAGCGGATTTAAAAAAGAGCTCTTCGTTAGGTATGGTAGCATACACGGAGAGGACAGAAAATAAAATTAAACATACCGTTACTAAACGATAAAATTTGGTCATAATGATTTTATTATGCTCTCACCTTAGCTCGGAAGAGACTTATTAATCTATCCAAGTCTTTGTTGGAATAATATTCGATTAAAATTTTGCCGCGTTTTTGATGATGCATTATTGTGACTTTGGTACCGAAGATTTTTCGAAGCTCTTCTTCGATTGCCTGAATTTCAGGACTGCGCCTTTTTAACCTCAAACTTCTCGAGGGACCGACCAATTTTCGCCTTACGAAATATTCTGCTTCCCTTACTGATAAACCGCGCTTTACGATCTTATTGCATAATTCAAGCTGTGCTTCTTTGGTTTCCAACATCAAAATTGCCTTGGCATGGCCCATTGAGATCCTTCCCAGGCAAATCTCCTCTTTTATCTTCTCCGGAAGTTTAAGTAACCTTAGAGTATTTGCAACCGATGCCCTATCCTTTCCAACTTTTTGAGAGGTCTCTTCTTGGGTCAAAGAAAATTCATCGATCAATCTTTGATAGGCGTGTGCTTCTTCGATCGGGTTTAAGTCTTGCCTCTGTATATTTTCAATCAGCGAAATCTCAAGCGCTTCGTCATCTTTCACATCTTTAATAATTGCGGGCAGTTGTGAAAAACCCAATTCCTTGGCTGCCCTCAATCTCCTCTCCCCTGCGATCAACTCATAGCCATCACCTTTCGGCCTTACAATGACCGGTTGAATTACGCCTTTCTCTTTGATAGAAAGCATTAACTCCCTCTGTTTTTCGGGATCGATAACTTCTCTCGGCTGAAATTTGCTCGGAGAAATTTCATCTAAATTTAACAGGGCGGTCGTCTGAGCAGTTTTAATAACCGCCTCATCTGGTATTAATGCCTTAAGCCCCTTGCCTAATACTTTCCTCTCCATCGCGTATCTCCTTCTCTTCCTTTACATCAAACTCTATTTGAAAATCCTCGCCTAAAAATTCTTTGCTGAATTCGTAATAGCTTCGCGCTCCTTGACAATTTTTGTCATATAAAATTATCGGAAGCCCAAATCCAGGGGCCTCGCTTAATCTAATCGAACGCGGAATAACAGTGCGATAAGCCTTATCCTTGAAAAACTCTCTGGCTTCCTTAATGACTTCGCTCGTAAGGTTAGTCCTAAAATCTGCCATTGTAAGCAAAACGCCCTCAATATCTAAAATGGGATTTAGATTTTGCCTGACTAAATTTATCGTGTTTAAAAGTTGGGAGAGCCCTTCCAATGCATAATATTCACATTGAAGCGGAATTAATGTTGAATCAGATGCAGTTAATGCATTTATTGTTAAAAGACCTAAGCTTGGCGGGGCATCTAAAAATATATAATCGTAAGAAGGCTTAATAGGTTCTAATGCACTTTTTAACCGAAACTCGCGCCTTTCAATAGATACAAGTTCAATTTCTATTCCGGTTAATTCTAAATTTGATGGGGCAAGCCAAAGATTCGTAACCTTTGTATTTACAAGGAGTTGTGAAAGTTGTTTTTCGTTTATTAAAACGTCGTATATAGATTCTTTAATCTGTTTTTTATCGACTCCCACACCTGAAGTTGCGTTTGCTTGCGGGTCACAATCGACAAGTAGGACCCTTTGACCTGCGAGGGCAAGGAAAGCGGCAAGATTTATCGCTGTAGTAGTTTTCCCCACTCCGCCCTTTTGATTACAAATAGAGATTATCTTTCCCATTGTTCCACGTGGAACATTCTAATATGCTATAACTAAAAAGTCAAGTAACTTTTTACTAAATATTGGGTTACGAAAGGTCTCTTTTGGATTCAAGATAGATATAAAGTAAGGATATGTCGCATGGCGAAATCCCGGAGATGCGAGATGCTTGTCCAAGTGACTCTGGCTTTATTCTTTCGAACTTCTCTTGCGCTTCTTTACGAAGACCTTTAATGCCCTTGTATTCTAAATCGTTGGGTATTCTTATCCTCTCTATTTTCTTCAGGCGTTCTGCTTCTTTAAGCTGTCTTTTAATATACCCTTCGTATTTCATTTCAATATCGACCTGTTTTTTAACCTCCTCGGGAAATGTTGAAATCTCTTTGTATTTATTCTTCTTTAAAAATTCGATACCTTTTTGAATCAAATCTTTTCTCTCTCGCATCGCATCACATTGTGTTTTTGAAATCAACCCAAATTTAAATCCATATTCCATCAATCTTAAATCTGCATTGTCATATCGTAACAGTAGCCTATATTCGGCTCGAGAAGTAAACATACGATAGGGCTCATTGGTTCCTTTGGTAACTAAATCATCTATTAAAACTCCAATATAAGCTTCTGATCTTTCAAGAATAAATGGCGGTTCGCCTTTCATCTTTAAAACAGCGTTTATCCCAGCCATAATACCTTGTGCAGCTGCCTCTTCATAACCCGATGTCCCATTTATCTGGCCGGCAAAATACAAATTCTCAATAAGTTTTGTCTCTAACGTGGGCTTTAATTGCGTTGGGGGACAAAAGTCATATTCAATAGCATACCCAAAACGCATAATCTCAGAGTGCTCTAACCCCTTGATAGTCCGCAACATAGAAATTTGAACGTCTTGCGGAAGGCTTGTAGAAACACCGTTTAAATATACTTCATCCGTATTTAACCCTTCCGGCTCAAGGAAAATTTGATGGCGGTCTCTATCTTTGAACTTCACAACCTTGTCTTCGATAGAAGGACAATATCTTGGGCCTATACCTTTTATTCTACCACTATATAACGGGGAACGGTCTAAATTACCTAAAATATATTTGTGCGTCTCGGGGTTGGTATATGTAATATAACAGGGAATTTGCTTCTGTTCTATTCGTTCTGTTGAGAAAGAAAAGGGAGTTGGAACTGGATCACCATACTGTATTTCAACTTTGGAAAAATCTATTGACCTTTTATTTATTCTTGCCGGAGTTCCTGTCTTAAGTCTTTTGATTTCAACGCCTAACGAATGCAAAGAATCAGACAATTTAATAGCAGGGAATTCACCCATTCTTCCAGCTGGAAAAGAGATTAAGCCAATATGAATAAGGCCATTCAAAAAGGTTCCGGTAGTTATAATCGCAGCTTTCGATTTATAACGCATCCCTGTCTGACAAACCACGCCACTAAATTTTCCATTCTCGATGAGAATCTCCTCGACTATTTCTTGTTTTATATCGAGCTGCTCTTGATCTTCAAGCACCTTTTTCATAGTAAATTGATATAATTTCTTATCGGCTTGAGCGCGAGGCGCTTGAACTGCTGGACCTTTTTTAGTGTTTAGCAACCTAAATTGGATTCCGGTTCTATCTGTAACCTTTGCCATTTCACCGCCTAAGGCATCAATCTCCCGAACAATATGCCCTTTTGCTAATCCACCAATTGCAGGGTTGCAAGACATCTGCGCTATTGTATCTAAATTCATCGTTAACAAAAGACACTTCAGGCCCAACCTTGCGACGGCAAGGGCTGCTTCGCAACCAGCATGGCCACCACCGACAACGATTACATCATATTCTTTAGTGTAACTATATGTTATCATTGGAGATGAAATAAAGCCGTAACTTAGGATTTATGGGAGGGGGATTTCGCTTCCTTTAAGGTTACCTTTACCTTGACTTGCTTTAGACCTTCCATTCCAAAAAGGCCGCTCGTACCTTCGCATAGCACTTTCACCTTAACCTCATCCCTTGTAACCCCTAACTGATGTAGAGCTTTTTGAATCGCCTCTTTTATAGTCTTCCCCTCAACCTCTATGGACTTCATAAAACAAACCTCTTAAGTTTTAAGAATGTTCCACGTGGAACATATGCTTTCTAAGAAATATTCTTTGTTCGGTAATGGTCAGAAGCGTATTGATAAACCAATATAAAACGAGTCCTGATGGTAAACGATAAAATAATATTCCAAACATCAACGGCATCATAATCATCATCATCTTTTGCTGCTGGGCCATTTGATCTGAAGCGCTGGAAGGTGCGGCTCTTGGGGGAGTTGATAATTTTTGCTGAAGGAACATGGCCACGGCCATTAAAAGCGGCAATATATTTAACTCATTGGGAAATATAGGGATATTCGCAATGAGCCGGTCCGGCTGAGATAAATCCTTAATCCATAAAAATGGTGCAGACCTTATTTCAACAGACCTCATCAAAACTTGATACAAAGCAAAGAAGACCGGCATCTGTAATAAAATTGGAAAACATCCGCCCATCGGATTAATTTTATGCTTTCTATATAACTCCATAATCTCTCTATTGAGTTTTTGAGGATTATCTTTATAAGTTGCTCTCAAGGCCTCTATTTTTGGCTGAAGCGCTTGCATTTCCCTCATAGATTTGAGGCCCTTGAGAGAAAGGGGATAAAGGATTATATTTATTAAAAATGTAAGGAGAATTATTGCAACGCCCCAATTTCTAACTATCCTTTGAAAAAATTTCAAGATAAGAAGAAGAACTCTAGCGATACCTCCTGTAAAACCTAAATGGAGCGAGTCCTCAATGCCTAAGTTTAACTCACGTATCTGGTCGTAATCATTTGGACCGGCATATAAAGAGAACTTATGCGTAACATAAGAGTTGGGTTGCAAGATAAAATCTGCCATTTCAATTTTTGTTTGTAACTCGTTGTCAGACAATCTGTTAGAATAAATCGCCGAAGAAGTTGCAAACGGTTTTAAGATCAACGAAAAGTATCTGTTCTTCAACGACACCCAATCGACTTGCCCATTATTTAAAACTGTTGAATTTTTGATCCCTCTTTTGGTTATGCGACTGACTTTTTTGTTTATGCTTCGAATTATTTCGACGTAAGGTTCATCTTGCTGCAAAAGATTCGTAATCCTTGAGCCGCCTACTACCTTGTATTTAAGGGTACGACCTTCTTTAGTTAAATTGGTTATCCTTTGTTCTAATTCCAAGAAATATATATTCGGATAAAAGATAATCTCTTTGTCGATTTTTAACCCGCCAAAGGTGGTGGCAGTGAATGCTACCCTATCCGGCTTCTCTTCGACGGAAAAGGGAAGGCCCTTGTCTATTTCATCGTCAAGCCCAGAAGTAAAAAATATTGCTTCCTGAGGATTAGTTATCTTAGCCAACGCTATCGGTGATTTATGTTTTGAATCGAGATATTTTTTTAATGTGATGCTTTTTATAACCCCGCCTATATTCGATAATACGATTTTGTAATTTTCCGTCTCAAATTTAAACTCTTTCTCTCCGGATAAAAAAGTTTGTTCTAAAGGACGGCCAATTTTTTGTTCTTCTTGTTTTGCCGAAGCGGGAATTTCTTTCTTGGGGTAGATAACCGCCGATCTCGGCTGGCTAAGTTGCGGATAGAATTTCTTTACGAGGTAGGGATAAAGAAGTAGTATTAACATAGAAAAAGCTATGGCTAAAAGTGCGCGCCTCTCCATATTATTTAACCGGATCGTATCCGCCCTTTGAAATCGGATTACATCTAAAGATTCTAAGAAATGACATAAACAACCCTTTTAAAACCCCTTTTTTATGAATCGCCTCAATCGCGTAAGCCGAACAGGAAGGATAAAATCTACAACTAGGTAACTTATTGAAAAATAAGAGGTTACGACAAAATTTAATTGCGGCTATTACTAAATTTTTTATCATAATTTTATGCTGTTGTTAAAATGCCTGCCTTTTTAACGGTCTCGATAAAGTCATCTTGTAACTCACTGAACGTCAAATTAACGCAACCTCTTTTGGGAATCGCTATAATATCATAGCCTTTTTTAAAAATATGTTTATTTAACCTAAACATTTCCTTTAAATATCGTCGCAATTTATTTCGTTGGGCCGCAAGTTTAAAATTTTCGCGTCGGAGACAAATTCCTATTCTCGAAATCCCACGATTATTTTGGGCAACGCTTAAATTTAGCGTCTTACCTCGATGAGCTATTCCGTTTTTGAGGGCTTTTTTAAACTCGCAGGTCCTGGTTATTCTCTCGAGCCTCAAAAGGGAGTGTCGCTTCATTATTTAACTGTTACGGCGTAAGGTGTTTTCGCCCCTTTCTACGTCTCCTGCGTAAAACCGCTCTTCCTTCTTTTGTCGACATCCTCTTTCTAAACCCGTGGGTACGTTTTCTTCTCACATTGGATTTTAACGTCAGCCTCTTTTTCATGATGGCTCCTCCTTACCACAAGCGGATTTTTAATTTTAGATTTGAAGCCTAATTATATCACGATTGGCGCCCTAGTCAAGGTTTTCTTATAAAAAATCCTTGCAAATTAGATTTATGTTTGATATAATTTGCTTAAATTTTACTGTGAATAAACTGTGAATAACCGCCGATGAACAATTCCAATAACGCCGTCGAGGTCTGGGAGAAGGCAAAGGACCTCATCAAGTCAAAAGTTAACCCTCAAACCTTTGAGACGTGGTTTAAGCCCACTCGAGGTATCGCAATCGCTAGTGGCTCTTTGACGATTGAGGTGCCAAATAGCTTTTTTAAAGACTGGCTCCTGGATCATCATCTTGAATTAATTAAGGAAACGCTTAGAGAAATTTCTGGCGAGAGCTTGAAGTTAGAATTTAACTATTCAGACCGAGAGGGAGCAAATGTGCTTGTCGATGCCCTTGCAACTAAGCCAACAACTCAAAATCTTGGAAAAAAATATGAGGCCCTAAACTACATGGGCTTGTCTCCTTTATATACGTTTAACAATTTCGTTGTTGGACCGAGTAATCGAATTGCATATGCAACTGCCCTGGCGGTCGCGGAGTCTCCAGCCAAAGAACATAACCCACTCTTTATTTATGGAAAGGTGGGGTTGGGTAAAACGCATCTTATGCAAGCAATAGTACACTATGTCGCTGCAAAAAATCAAAAGATAAAAATTGTTTACATAACCAGCGAACAGTTTACTAATCAACTCATTAGCGCCATACAAAATCGAACAACCGATAAATTCAAAGAAAAATACAGAAATGTAGATGTGCTTTTAATCGACGACGTGCATTTCATCGCCGGTAAAGAAGCGACACAGGAAGAGTTCTTCCACACCTTTAATGCGCTCCACCTTGCCAATAAACAGATAGTGCTTTCAAGCGACCGTTCACCAAAGGAGATACGTCCACTGGAGGAGCGGCTTGTCTCAAGATTTGGAATGGGTATGATTGCGGATATTCAACCGCCGGATTACGAAACTCGAGTAGCGATATTAAGAAAAAAATTGGAAAGGGAAACTACTTTTGTACCTGACGATGTACTCGATTACATTGGAAAGAATATTAAAACCAACATCCGCGAACTCGAGGGTGCTTTAAAAAGAGTGATAGCAAACGCTGTGCTTCTAAAACAGACCGTCACGCTTGATTTGGCTCGCACGGTTTTAAAAGACATGGTAATGGAGAAAGAAGCAAGAATATCTGCGGATTTGATTTTAGAGGCGGTGGCTAAGTATTTTAATGTCCGTGTCTCTGATATAAAGGGAAGGCGAAGGACCAAACAAATAGTCTTGCCGCGACAGATTGCTATGTATTTGGTTAGAAAGTTAACGGATCATTCTTTATCTGAGATCGGAGAATTGTGTGGCGGAAGGGATCATACAACCATTCTTCATGGATGTGAAAGCATTGAAACAGATATGAAAAAGGAGGTAAAAGTAAAGGAGCTTGTTAATAAGCTTACCCTCCAGATAAGGAGTGAATAGTGTGTGGATTACATTTGGGTTTGTTGTTGGTAATTTGTTGATAATATGGGATAAACTGTGCATAACTTCTATTGGTCATCAACCAGAAGCTCTACTTGGTGATAACCTGTGGATAACTTTATGGCTAATAATTTTTATAACATGCAATTTTAAAACGGGTTTTGATTATATCTACAAATCAACAACAACTACTACTACTACAAATAAATTTTTATAAATATATTAAAAGGGGGAGACGATGGACATTAAATTAACCAAAGAAAACCTACAAAAAGGGATACAAACAGTTCAAAACGCCGCATCTCAAAAAAGTAGTCTACCCATATTATTTAATATATTACTTGAAACAGTGAAAAATAATAAAATTAGACTTGTAGCAACAGATTTAGAGATTGGTATAATTTCTACAATAGACGCTGAAATCCAAGAGGAAGGGGCTATTTCGATACCGGCTAAGAAAATCAGCGACATAGTTAAAGAATTACCAGGTATAAAACTAAGCTTATCAGCAAAAAAGAACAACCAAATTATAATAAAATGCGAGAAATCAACGTTTAAAATGATGGGTTTACCAAAAGACGAATTTCCAAAAGTACCGGAATTGGTCGATAAGGATGTTTTAACCCTCCCCCAAAAGTTATTAAAAACTATGTTAAATATGACCTTGTTTGCGGTATCAAAAGATGAAACAAGGTACATATTGACTGGTGTTCTGTTTATGGCGATGGAGAGTAAATTGCGCTTGGTTGCTACCGATGGCAGAAGGCTTGCTACGATCGAGAAAGAGATACCGAAATCTGGCGGCTTGGTAAAAAAGGTCATCATCCCAACAAAGGCGGTTTCGGAGCTAACGAGAATTTTAAAAGACGAAGGAGAAGTTAAAATCTCGTTTAGCGAAAATCAGCTTTCATTCGAATTGGACGATACCCTGCTTATAACGAGGTTAATCGAAGGGGAGTACCCGAACTACGAACAGGTCATACCAAAGCAAGTCGAGGAAAAAATAAGGCTGAATAAGGACCTATTCTACTCAGCAATAAAAAGGGCAAGCCTATTTACCGCGCCGGATTCACAATCGATAAAGTTAGAGGCCTTTAAAAACAAACTAATAATTTCTAAAAGCGCTCAAGACGGAAGCGAATCGCGAGAGGAGATAGATTGTGATTATAACGGAGAAGAGATGACGATGGGCTTTAATCCGAACTATTTAATGGACGTCCTTAAGAATATCGATGAAGAAGAGGTAGGCTTTGAATTGACGAGCCCGGATAAACCCGGAGTTATAAGGGCGGGAGGCAACAGCTATATTTATATTATTCTCCCGATGCAATTGGGATGACATAAATGAAAAAACAGCCTGTTGTAATTAAAAATATAGTAGAGAATATCATAAAGAAGATCGAACCAGAAAAGATTTTTAAAACCGAGGTTTTAAACTCATCTTGGGCTAAGGCAATAGGAGAAGATAACCTAAGGCATGCTAAGCCGGTCGAAGTCAAGAATAAGGTCCTTATAGTTCACGTGGATTCTTCAAGTTGGCTTCATAAACTTACAATGGAAAAAGCACGGTTACTAACACGGCTTAGGAACGATTTAGGCGAAGATATCATCGAAGATATAAGATTAAGGATAGGAGCGTCATAGGAAAATGCCAAAGGTTGAAAAATACGATGCAAGAACTATTCAGGTATTAGAGGGTATCGAGGCAGTAAGAAGGCGCCCAGCGATGTACATCGGAGATACTTCTGTTGCGGGGCTACATCATTTGGTCTACGAGGTCGTCGATAACTCAATTGACGAAGCGATGGGTGGCTTCTGCCAGAACATAAGCGTAACGGTTCATAAGAACAATAGCGTAACAGTTGTGGATGATGGGCGAGGTATACCAGTTGATATTCATCAGACGGAGAAAAAACCTGCTGTTGAGGTTGTGTTGACTAAACTGCACGCCGGCGGAAAATTCGACCACAGGACTTACAAAGTTGCAGGCGGGTTACATGGAGTGGGTGTCTCCGTCGTAAATGCCCTTTCAGAATGGCTAGAAGTCGAAGTAAGGCGAGAAGGTAAGATTTATCACCAAAGGTTTGAGCGTGGTAAGACAGCATCAAAACTTACCGTAATTGGCAAATCAAAAAGCATGGGCACTCGCGTTACCTTTAAACCAGATAAGCAGATATTCGAAGGTAAAATGGAATATAGCTTTGACATATTATCAAATAGACTAAGAGAGCTCGCATTTTTAAATAAAGGGCTTAAGATAGAATTAAAAGACGATAGGACCGATAAAGAAAATGTATTTAAATTCACCGGAGGCATAGAATCTTTCGTTGAATATTTAAACAGGAATAAAAACCCGCTTCACAAGAAGGTCGTTTATTTCGCAAAAGAAAAGGACCAGGTCCAGGCAGAGATAGCCCTTCAATATAATGATGGATATGCCGAAAATATCTTTTCCTTTGCGAACAACATTAACACTGTTGAGGGCGGGACGCATTTAAGCGGTTTTAAATCGGCACTAACAAGGGCGATAAACCAATATTGTAAGAATAAAGGATTATTCAAGAACGAAGATATTTCACTTGCCGGAGAAGATGTCCGCGAAGGATTGACGGCTGTAGTGTCTGTGCGGCTGCCGGATCCTCAATTTGAGGGACAGACTAAGACCAAACTCGGTAATTCTGAGATAGAGGGGTTGGTTGCCTCTATTGTAAATGAGTCATTAAGTACCTACATTGAAGAGAACCCAACAACTGCAAATAAGATTGTGGAGAAGTGCTTGCTTGCTACGCGAGCTAGAGAAGCAGCTAGGAAGGCAAAAGAACTTACTAGGAGAAAAGGCGCTTTAGAAGGGGGATTTTTGCCTGGTAAGCTTGCCGATTGCTCTGAAAGGGACCCCGCCCTATGCGAACTCTATCTGGTGGAGGGCGATTCGGCCGGTGGATGTTGGGATGGAGATACTAAGGTGGCTTTGGTCGATGGGAGAACCCCTTCTTTTAAAGAACTATTGGATGAACATAAACAAGGCAAGCAAAATTTTTGTTATACTATGCACAACAATGGACATATTGGCATTGCTCCTATATTAAACCCAAGGATGACCAAACAAAATGCAGAGGTGATCAAAATCATTTTGGATAACGGAGAAGAACTTATATGTACTCCAGATCATAAATTTATGTTAAGAGACGGCTCCTTTGTTCAGGCGCGAGATTTAAAACCAGAGATGAGCTTGATGCCCTTAAGAAGGAAGATGTCACAGATAGAGGGCAGGATCACCATCGAAGGCTATGAAATGGTTTTAAATCCAAAGACGCACAACTGGGTATTCTCCCATATATTAGCAGACAGATATAATATAGAGAATGGTGTTTATCAAGAAGGCAAAGGTCCACACAAACATCACATTGATTTTAATAAATTAAATAATAATCCCAATAACTTAACAAGGTTAACTCGCGAAGAGCATCTTGCACTACATAGGCAGCAAGCCGCAGTTACTTTACACAGAAAAGAAGTAGTAGAAAAATGCAATAAGATTAAAAGATCCGCTATGACTTTGAATTTAGCTCAGAGAAATTATTGGTCCCAAAAAGAAAATAGATTAAGGCAAGCAAACAGGGTAAGAAAATATTTTTTAGATAACCCAGAAAAAAAGGAATATTTGTCGGGAAAAGCAAAAGCGCAGTGGCAATCGGCAGACCTGCTCGGATGGAGAAGGCAAAAGACAAGGGAGCAATGGACGGAAGAATTTAGAAAGAAAAGAAAGGTTGCATATAATCGTATTTATTTAAATTCTAGCTTAGAATTCGCAAGGAAAGTTTATGATAAGCACGGTGAGATTAATTCATATGAAAAAGAAAGAAATAGTCAAACTAAGAGGAATACCAATGTGGTTAAATACAGCACATTAATGACCCGTTTTTTTGGTGGCGATAAAATCGCTTTATTTGAAGCGGTATCAAATTATAATCATAAAGTTAAATATATAGAAAAAATAGAGGAAAAGATCGATGTTTATGATATAGAGGTTCCAAGTACGCATAATTTTGCTTTAGCCAGTGGCGTATTTGTTCATAACAGCGCCAAGCAAGGCAGGGACCGCAGATTTCAGGCTATTTTGCCTTTAAAGGGCAAAATTATCAACGTTGAGAAGGCAAGGCTAGATAAGATACTCTCCAACGATGAAATAAGGACTATGATATCTGCTTTTGGTTGTGGCGTGGGTGAGGAATTTGACATAACCAAACTGAGATATCACAAGATAATCATTATGTGCGATGCGGATGTCGACGGCTCCCACATTCGCACCCTTTTACTCACCTTTTTTTATAGACAGATGCCACTTTTAACCGAAAAAGGGCATATTTTTATTGCTCAGCCTCCACTTTATAAGATAAAGAGGGGTAAGAGAGAGGAGTATATCCAGACCGAAGCACAAATGAATTCCATGCTTTTAGAATTGGGTTCTGAGGGGCTTAAGCTAGTTAGAGCCAAAGATAAACATAGCTATACCGACGTTCAACTAAAAGATATCCTAAATACGCTGGTTGAGTTAGAAGATTTAGTAAGTGGATTAGAGAAAAAGGGAGTAAATTTGTCAAAATATTTAGTTTCTAAGCATCCAAAGACCAAAAAATTGCCTATTTACGTAGTAAAAGTGGAGGGAAAGGGTCATTTTATATATAATGACGAGGAGTTGGCGAAGTTTGTTGAAGACGAGGAGAAGGTTTTAGGGGCCGAGATTGAAATTAGAGAGGATGGGAAAGGTGTTTCTGTAGGAAAAGGCATCGATTTGCTTGAGATTTATGAAGCAGAGGAACTCGAGAAATTAATCGACCGCATGGAAAAACTCGACCTTACAATTGTAGATTATGCTCCAGAAAAAGTAGAGAAGTCCAAAGAGAAACCTAAACCGCCCTTTAAAATTACAAACGAGGAGGCCGATATAGAGTTTTATTCCCTTCGTGAAATTTTGGAATATATTCGCAACCTCGGCAAGAAGGGTATGACCATCCAAAGGTATAAGGGGTTAGGAGAGATGAACCCGCCACAACTTTGGGAAACTACAATGGATCCAGAGAAGAGGACCATCTTAAAAGTAACTATGGAAGATGCTGTTAAAGCAGATGAGATCTTTACCATCCTGATGGGCGATGCGGTTGAGCCAAGGCGAGAATTTATAGAAAGGCATGCGCCCGAGGTGAGATTTTTAGATATTTAGAAAGAGGAAAAGGAGGGCAGTACTTTTTATGTATGCGCGCAACGAGAAGATAGTTCCGATTCGTATCGAAGATGAGATGAGGGATTCCTATATCTCTTATGCGATGAGCGTAATAGTAGGAAGGGCTTTGCCGGATGCGAGGGATGGGTTAAAGCCCGTTCATAGGCGAATCCTTTATGCGATGAAGGAACTGAACTTAGAGCATACCAAGCCATATAAAAAATCCGCTAGAATAGTGGGCGAAGTTTTGGGAAAATATCACCCGCATGGTGATGTCGCAGTTTATGATACCTTAGTCAGGATGGTTCAGGATTTTTCGCTTCGATATCCCTTAATTGAAGGGCAGGGCAATTTCGGCTGTTTTACTAAAGATACAAAAATTAGGCTTACCGACGGCAGAAGTCTTACATTTGAAGAACTTATCAAAGAAAATAAAGAGGGCAAGAAAAATTATACATTTACCTTTAATTCAGCAAAACAGAGCATTGAGATAGCTGAAATTAAGAATCCAAGATTAACGCGTAAGAACACAGAGGTAATCAAGGTGGTTTTAGACAATGGCGAAGAGATTAGATGTACGCCTGACCATCTATTTATGCTAAGAGATGGAACTTATAAGAAAGCAAAGAACCTACGACCTCAGGATTCTCTGACGCCTTTATATACACAACGTTATGATGGCAAGGATGATTTAAATCTAAAAGGCTATGAAACAATTTACCAACCCCTACAAAATAATTGGGAATTCGTTCATCATTTAGCCGATAAATGGAATTTAGAAAATAGAGTTTATAAAAAGAATACGGGCAGGATAAGACATCATAAAGATTTTAATAAGCTAAATAATAATCCTAGCAATATTCAAAGAATTCAATGGAATAAGCATTGGCAATTTCATAAGGAAATAGCAAGCTCCAGACATAAGGATGATCGGGAGTATGTAAAGAAGCTATCCGATGGTAGAAGAAGATTTTTGGCGGATCCGAAAAGTCGTCAAAAAATGTCTACGCGTATGAGATTATGGAATCAGAAAAGCTGGCAGGAGAAAGATTATAGAAATTTTATCGCCGAAATCACACGCAGAACATCTCTAAAGATTTGGTCATCTCCCGGACACAAAGAATATATGTCTAGATTAAGTAAGAAACGGTGGCAAAATACTGAATATCGACAGAAAGCCATTGATAATTTAAAGAAACTATGGGGGGATCCTAAATTCCGAAGTAAATATACGCCAGATCATTTCAGAAAGATGGCAGAGAAACTCTGGAGCAATCCTTTAACTAGGCAGACGCATAGTCAAAAGGCGAGGCAACAATGGTGCGATGCCAAATTTAGAGAGAAATTTATCAAAGGGGTGAAAGAAAGCAATCGCCGTCGCATAAAGGAAAATCCAAATTTAATGCAGGAACTAAGTAAGAAAGCAAGAATTTCTTTAAGAGAGAAATGGAAAATCCCTTCATATAAGGAAAGGGTCGTAAAAAGTAGAATCTTAGGATTTGTTGACAAACTCGTACGTGAGAATCAAGTAGTTACACCTGAATTGTACGAACAAAAAAGAACAACCGGCTTACCCAAGATTGAAAAAGCCTTAAGATATTTTTCAAATTTTGATGGTTTAATAGCTCAGGCAAGGCAAAGTTATAATCACAAAGTTATTGCTGTTGAAGCCATTGACAGAAAAGAAGATGTTTATGATTTAACCGTTGAGCCTTGGCACAATTTTGCGCTAGCCTCTGGTATTTTTGTTCACAACTCAGTCGATGGAGATGCTGCGGCTGCGATGAGATATACCGAAGCCCGGCTTGCTGCTATTGCCGATGAGATGCTCGCAGATTTAGAAAAAGATACGGCCGATTTTATGCCGAACTTCGACGCCTCACTACAAGAGCCTGTCATACTTCCCGCAACATTGCCTAACTTGCTTGTGAACGGTTCATCCGGGATCGCAGTTGGCATGGCGACGAACATACCACCGCATAATTTATCGGAAACTGTTGACGGCATAATGGCGGTTATTGACGATTCGGATATCAGCATAAAAGATTTAATGAAGATTATAAAAGCGCCTGATTTTCCAACGGGCGGAATAATTTGCGGCAGAGAGGGGATAAAACGGGCGTATACGACAGGACGGGGGTTGCTTAAGATTCGTGCAAGGGCTGGAATAGAGTCGCATAAGTCAGGGAAAGAATCGATAATTATCACCGAAATCCCATATCAAGTCAATAAAGCCAATTTGATAGAATCGATTGCGCAATTGGTGCAGGATAAGAGGGTGGAGGGGATAGCGGATATTCGCGATGAGTCGGATAAAGAGGGATTAAGGGTTGTAATCGAACTTAAAAGAGACGCAAATGCGCAGGTTATATTAAATCAACTCTTCAAGCATACTCAACTTGAGGTTTCCTTTGGGGTGATTATGCTTGCGCTCGATGACAATCGGCCAAGGGTTTTGAACCTAAAGCAGATTTTGGAGTGCTACATAGACCATAGGAAAGATGTTGTTACGCGAAGGACGAGGTTTGAGTTAAAGCGAGCACAGGAAAGGGCACATATTTTAGAAGGGTTAAAGAAAGCGCTTGCGAATTTAGACAAGGTTATCGAGACGATTAAGAAGTCTAAGTCTGTACCTGAAGCCAAGGAGGCGTTAGTTAAAAAATTCGATTTGACTGAAGTTCAGGCGCAGGCGATTTTGGAGATGCAACTTCAAAGATTGACTGCGCTTGAACGCGAGAAGATAGAGGAGGAATATTTAGATCTAATAAAGAAGATCGAGTTGTACGAGTCAATTTTAAAGAACGAGAAGAAGGTGTTGCAAATCATCAAAGATGAATTGTTAAAGTTGAAGGAGAAATACGGCGACGAAAGGCGGACCGATGTCGTTGGAGAAGTTGAGGAGTTAGAAGTCGAAGATTTAATAGCAGAGGAAGATGTTTTAATAACGATAAGCCATTCGGGATATATCAAACGCCTGCCGGTATCAGCATATCGCAGGCAACGCCGCGGCGGTAGAGGCGTAACGGGTGCAGAACTAAAAGAGGAAGATTTCGTAGAATATCTATTTATTGCGTCAACGCACGAGTATATCCTATTCTTTACTAATCAGGGGCGAGTGCATTGGCTTAAGGTTTATGATATTCCACAAGCAGGAAAGCAGGCGAAAGGCAAGGCAATTATAAATCTTTTAGAATTACAGCAAGGCGAGATGATAAGCGCATTTGTCCCTGTAAAAGAATTTAAAGAGGGCCATTTCTTGATCATGACAACTAAGCAAGGTGTGGTTAAGAAGACATCGCTCGAGGCGTACAGCCATCCCAGGAAGGCAGGTATAATAGGGATCACTTTAGGAAAGGGTGACGAATTAATCGGTGTTGCGCCAACCGATGGCAAGGAAGAGATATTGCTTGCGACAAGAGAAGGAAAAGCAATAAGATTTCCAGAGTCGCAGGTTAGAGATATGGGCCGTTCGGCAAAAGGTGTTAAAGGCATAACGCTTGGTAAAAAGGACGAAGTGATTGCGATGGGGGTTGTAAGACCAGACGCAACCGTTCTTACAGTTACTTCTTTGGGTTTTGGCAAAAGGACGCAATTCAAAGAATATAGAACTCAACGCAGGGGCGGCAAGGGGATTATAAATATCAAAGTTACTAAGAAAAACGGCGAGGCGGTTGGCTTAAGAACCGTTGCCGATAAAGATGAGATAATGTTGATTACTGAAAGGGGCATTATAGTTCGTTGTCCAGTTAAGGATATTCGTTCAACAGGTAGAGCCGTGCAGGGTGTTAGGGTTATAAAGCTCGACGCAAAAGATAAGGTTACATCTGTTGCCTCGGTTGTGGCAGAGGAAGAGGGTGAGGAAGGCGAAGAGGAGAAGTAGTTATTTAAAATATACTTTAGCGTTGTTCTTTCTCATATCCTTTGTCGGTACTATTTTCTCTTTAGCCGATGAGATATTGACTTCGGACGGAAGACAATATGAAGGAATTATAATTAATCAATCGCCTTACGAGGTTACCATTAAGGTAAAGGATGAAACAATAAAACTTAACAGGTCGAATTTAAAATACGTTAAAAAATGGCCCAAAGAAAAAAATGATGCTCTGGTTGAAGAATGGAAAGCGCCACAAGGTAAGGATAATAATTTAAAAGCCAGAGAAGAAGAATTAAAATTTGCCGATTCTGTCAGGCATTCAGACCAGCCGTGGGAAATTTATGAGGAAGGCGCTTTTATAGCATTTCATCACCAAGAGGGCGTTATAAGGAGTCGACTGCAAGGAAAAGTAGGCGATTATTGTAAGAAGGTCGCTGACAAACTCGGCTACAGCGAATTTAAATTATTTGACAAATCCGCTTCGCCCGATTGGAATTTGAAATTTAAGTTCTATTCCTATCGCGACTTCAAAAGTTGGAAAAATGCCACTGCGGCTGAAGGGATGGACGTAAGCAATGTCGCAGCTTTTGCAGCCGGGAAAAGAAGAGTTTTCTTTTACGAATTATATATGAAAGAGGATGTAATATATCATGAAATTTCGCATGAGATATACAATGAGTTCGTAAGGAATGCTAAAATACCGGCGTGGTGGTCTGAAGGGGTAGCGCAGTATACGCTTTTGGCTACACATGAAGCAAGGGAATATATATCGAGGTCGAGGTTCAGGGCATTGAACAATAGATATATACATCTTACAAGCCATGTCTTGGGGTCACGGGAACTCTATGAAGATGGATTGAGCCTTATTTATTTTTTAGTCAGGGATAAAGGAAAAGAAAAATTTCAGAAGTTCAATTATAAGTTAAGGGAGGGCGTTGAATTTAATACGGCGCTCTCTCAAGTTTACGGTTTTAAAGATACAGGCGCCCTTGAGGAGGCTTGGGTCGGATATCTAAAAAATATTGACGTGCAGGATATGGTAGGAGAATGAAGATGTCCTTAGCGTCCCCATCGTCTAGAGGCCTAGGACAAGAGCCTTTCGAGCTCTCGACCGGGGTTCGAATCCCCGTGGGGACGCCAATTTGGCTGATGGCGAATTGCAAATGGATAAAAGGATAAAAATGTGAAGGTAAAAATTTTATTTATAGTTGTTTGTGCCTCGTTCATTTTTAATGGCGCGCTCTCAGCGGAGACGTTAATGGTCGCGGATTTCGATACCGGCGGACAACCGAATAACATCGGCGGAAATTTTGGGACGTGGAGCATCAACCCAGATGATAAAACTCAAGGATGCGAGATGGATATCACCCGTCTGTCGGATGTTATGGGAAGGGAAAGTTACGTTTTAAAGATAGATTACGACGTTGCAGCGGCGACGCCAGCCTTTAACGGAATATGGATGGAGCTTAACAACATAGACCTTACGCCATATGATGAGATGAGCATGTTGATTAAAGGCGATGAGGGCGCCGGTTTTACAACGCAGTTTAAGCTGGAGCTTAAGAACGCGAAAGGCGAGCGCGCTATTTACATAGTAAAGGGGATTACAAATGAATGGCAGAAAATCGTCATCCCCATGGAGAAGATTAGGATGATAGAATCCATAACCGATTGGTCTAAGATGACCGAGTTAGTATTTGTTTTCGACGATATAAGCGTGTCTTACAAACAGGGCACCCTATACGTCGATGAGATCGCGTTTACCTCGAAAGGCCCAGTTTATTAATTAAACATTAAGATGAGCAGGGAAAAGATATTAATATTTAGCCTATGCGCGTTATTATGCACTCAGTTAATATTTCCAAATCGCGCACTATCCGTTGGGAAGAATTATATCCTCCTTGTAGACGATTTTGACCATGGCAAGATGTTCAATCTCTTAGGGGGGAAGACCCAAGGAGATGAGGAGAAGCCCGGCGGCTGTATTCCCAGTTTCACCAAGAAAGATAGCCAAATATACGGCAGAAGCGGCGGTTCTTTAAAGCTAGATTTCGACGTTAGCGTAACCAATAGCTTCTCCTATTATTGGTCGAAGCTAAGTTCCAAATATCCGACCAAGGTCGAGGATGAAACAGTCGATGTTATCGCCTTGAAGGATTTAAGCGATTATGATTATCTTTCCTTCTGGTTGCTGGACCCGCAGGGTGGGATAGATTTTACAGTGGAATTACACCAAGATGTAGATGAGGACGGTGTTTATATTATTGGCAGAGACATTACCTCATCTGTTGGGATATTAAGATACTACAGCAAGAATATGGTTGGCAAGTGGCAAAAGATTGTGATACCGACTTCGCATTTTAAGGGAATTACCGATTGGAAGAAGATAATTGAGCTGGTCTTTGTTTTTAGAAACGGACACGGCATACCAAAGGGCATGGTTTATATAGATGATATATTGTTCGGGAAAGGTTATGAGGAGTCACTCAAGGTAGACCCAACTACGCCAATTTCTGCGCCGAATCGCACTACTTTTAAAAGCGACGGAGAAAATTTAAGTGAC
>JBDRDF010000048.1:0-2502 GCA_043821025.1 Candidatus Omnitrophota bacterium | reverse complement strand
TCTCAAAACAGCAATGCCATACTAATTTAAACGGACGTTTTGTAGATGTGTATGCAACTTGGCCAGAATTATGCTTTTTCAGACGAGCTTCTACATCCGTAGTAAGGCCCGTGTAATAACTCTGATCTTTGAGGCTTTGGAGGATATATACGTAATACATGGGATGTTGTCCTCCTACGCTCCCCTAAACGTAAACTATGGGGAGCTTCGGAGGGACACTTCTTCTAAATTAATCTCGCAGGAAGTGCTTGCACTTCGAAGCTCCTCCTTCGCTAAAGCTTCGGAGGAGCGAAGAAGTGGGGTCCCACTCGTATGAGCCGAGGGGAAGCCTCTCTGTTTTATAGGTACATATTATAATGGATTTATAGCGATAAACAAGCGAATTCTGGACTTTAGATGGGACTTTAGAGAGGTTTATTCCTCACCAAAATGCCTGCCCTCCGAAGCACTGTGTTTATTACGTGTTGATTGCGAAGGAGGGTCCGAAATGTCCGGTCATTTTTGGCTGGAAATGACGTAACTGGTCGATAGATTGAGAGATAGACTTGTCCGCCTCTCTTTGTCCGGACATCGGGTGTGACATTAAGCTGCAGTATGTGCGGGTGCATTTTTTGCACCCGCCATTTTTGTACAATAATCTTAGGACTACTTTACCTCTTGCACCTTCGTGGCTTTTCCGCCTTCTTTGGAAACGTCCACCGATACCGTCTTACCTTTCAGCTGGTTCAAGGTAAGGGCATTAAAAGCAGCATCAAGGACCTTCACTGTATCATCCAGCGGGATTATCTTCGTCTTGCCGTTATCTTCGGCCAGGACAAGAGAATTCGCCGTCTTCCCGCCTCCCAAGCTTTTTTCGACAACATTTGTTAGTTTGCCAACAATAACACCCCCTGTTTCTACTACGGCACCTACCGGTTCAGTGGCTTTCGGCGCGGCTTCTTCAGCGGCATAACATAGAGACACCGCCAATACAAGCGCTACAACAGCTATTAAAATCTTATTCATCTTAATCACCTCCTTTTCTTTTTTAGTTTTCAAAGTATTTCGGGAAATTGTCATTACTTGAAATTCTTGCAATTTCGGCAATTCCAACCAATAAGAACTTCGCCTATTTTGACTTTTGTTGGCAGATCAATCCGAGGGCTATAGTCAGGGCAATCCGGGGTATAAAAATTGCCGCGCTTCACCTTGCCTATTGGCTTTGGCTCGAACTCTTTACAATGCATTTTTTTACCTATACATCTACCCATAAGATAATAACACCTTTTAGCAGGTAATCGATTCTTTCTTTCGTTGAATTGTTTTTTTAACCCTCTTTATCAGGCAATTATCGTAAAAATTACAGCTTTTGCAACAGACGTTCGTTTCCCCTCTTTCGCAATAATACCATTTGGTTTCACACGTCCAATAAATTTGACAAGCCGTGCAGCATGTCCCGAAATCACTGTTTGACATATTAGCCGCCTAATAAAATTTGCATCCCTTTAGAACTTCGCAACAGCGACGTTCTGCAACCCAGAAGTTGCTTTAGTCTGAACGCCTGTCTTCCTTTTTATTCGACATTCTTTGCATCTAGCCGGCGTATAAAAATTTTTTAAAGCAAAGAATTTCTGTTCTCCAGCGGTAAATATAAATTTTTTCGCGCAGTCTTTGCAGACCAGCGCCTTATCTTGAAACTCTATCATGTCTGCCATATCTAAACTACTTACCTAATATCCTGAACATCCCCGTGCCGCAGTCAGGGCATTTGCCTTTCATTGCCTTCCGGCCGTTCTTCATAGTGACTTCTTTCGCGTCCTTTATCTCTTTCTTTGCCTTACATTTCACACAATATCCTTCCATTTTAATTCCCTCCTTTATTTTCCTCGTTATCTTGAGGTTTATTCATCTTGTTTTCTATATACTTAATCGCGTCATTTATTGTTAACAGTGCCTCAGCATCTGCGTCTGGAATTTCTATGCCGAATTTTTCTTCGAGAGCCATTATCAATTCAACGGCGTCTAAAGAATCCGCTCCTAAATCATCCCTGAATGAAGCTGCGGGTTTTACCTCATCAGGCTTCACCCCTAATTGTTCGCTAACAACTTGTTTTATTTCTTCAAATAGATCCATCTTCAATCTCCCATATTATCTATTTTTCTATCCGGTAGAAGGGTTCGTCTACCGTTGAAATAAGGTATTTGGTTAATTCGTCAAATCGTTCCTTATTCTTATGACAAAAGGGCAGCAGAGTCTGATATTCTTTTACTTTCCGCACATCTTTTATCTCACTAACACGAATGCCTCTCGGAAGCCGCTTTTTGATATTGTGATAGGCGCCGATAAAGATAATGCCTATTTCATCCTGGCACAGGGACTCATCTATCGATTTGGCGATAAATTTATCTCTTTTATTTAAAAGCCTATCTTTAATTAATTTATATTTTATGAACGCGATTAATTTATGCGTGATTGACTTGGCCTGAGTTAGCGCGACTAATCTGTCCCGCTCTTCCTTGACA
>JBDRDF010000047.1:0-8407 GCA_043821025.1 Candidatus Omnitrophota bacterium | reverse complement strand
GGCATACCAAAGGGCATGGTTTATATAGATGATATATTGTTCGGGAAAGGTTATGAGGAGTCACTCAAGGTAGACCCAACTACGCCAATTTCTGCGCCGAATCGCACTACTTTTAAAAGCGACGGAGAAAATTTAAGTGACGGCTTCGCTTTTGGGACGGTAAATAATCTTTCTATTGAAGCACCAGCGAGAACTTCTGAGCTGCAGTTAGAGTATGTTAGATTCGAATTTTCTGACGACTCCGGAGAGACTTGGCGGACGATAGCGAAGGATTATAATTTGGACGATCAGTTTTATAATGCCGTTTGGACGACCATAGATTTAAGTGAGACGAAGAAATATTTGATTAGGGCAAGCGTTGGAACAATATCTGGCGCAGAGTCAACTATGGAGCCGGCGGTTAAAGATTGCATAATAAAGCATTCGGTTGAATAAAATATGCCACAAGGCAGCCTCTATGTAGTCGCAACTCCCATTGGTAATTTAAAGGATATAACGTTGCGGGCTCTGGAAGTTCTAAAGGAAGTAGACGTTATAGCTGCCGAAGACACCCGCCACACAAAGATTTTAACGAACCATTACGATATAACAACCCCCCTTACAAGTTATTACGAACATAATAAAATTACAAAAGGCGATTACCTTGTTAGATTATTGAAGTCGGGCAAGGATGTAGCGCTTGTTTCAGATGCTGGTACGCCTGGGATTTCAGATCCTGGGGCACACATAATAAATTTGGCGATAAAAAACGGGATTTCAGTCGTGGGCATCCCGGGGGCTTGTGCTTTTGTATTGGGCTTGGTTTTGTCAGGGCTGCCTACGGATAAATTTGCTTTTGAGGGATTTCTGCCGAGCAAATCTTCTGCGCGACGAAAAAGACTTTCGCAATTTAAAGATGAGAAGCGAACGATCATATTCTACGAATCACCTCATCGGATTTTAAAGACATTATATGATATACTTGAAGTAATGGGAGATGTTCAAATTTCGATTATGAGGGAACTGACGAAGAAGTACGAAGAGATAATCAGAGATAAAGTAAACGCTCTTATCCAACATTTTGGCAAGACAAAACCAAGGGGAGAGTTTTTGGTCGTATTAAATCCAAGAGGTTTTTAGGTGGTTAAGATTCATCCCACTGCAATCGTAAGCAAAAAAGCAGAGTTAGACGATGTTGAGATAGGTCCATACGCTATTATCGATGACGATGTGCAACTTGGCAAGGGCACGAAGGTAATGGCTTATGCATATATCGCTTCGGGGACGAGGGTGGGCAGAAACTGCGAAGTTCATATGGGTGCCATATTGGGGCATATCCCACAACACTTAGAATTCAAAGGAGCAAAAAGTTATTTAAAAATTGGCGATAGAAATATATTCAGGGAATATTCGACAGTTCATAGGGGCTTAAAAGAAAATTCAAGTACAATCATCGGAGACGACAATTATTTTATGGGTTTTTCGCATGTCGCGCACGATTGTCAAGTGGGTAACGGAGTCGTTATGTGTAACGGCGTCCTGCTCGGGGGGCATGTCTCGGTGGAAGATAAGGTATTCATTGGGGGGAGCGCGGCGATTCACCAATTCATAAAGATAGGCACATTAGCAATGATCGGCGGGTTAACGCGCGTAGTTAAAGATGTTCCACCTTATATGTTAATCGAGGGAGATTCCGAGGTCTGTTCGTTAAATATAGTTGGATTAAAGCGCTCGAATATTAAGGAGGAGGCAAAGGCACAGATTAAGCAGGCGTATAAGTTGCTTTACAGATCCGACTTAAATGTTTCCCAGGCATTGGATGCGATTAAAAAAATTGGTGATTTGACAGAGGAAGTAAAACATATCATCGAGTTTATCATGTCATCTGAACGCGGCATCTGTAAACATAGGAAAACCGCCCTTTAAGCTAAAAAGGAAAAGAGCAATGGCGCAGGATACCGTAGGTATTGAACGCAGAAAGTATATCCGAGTAAATACGGTCTTTCCCGTTGAATTTCAAATCTTAAGCCTCGATGGTTTGCAGGTGCTTTCTGAATTTGCCCAATCTTTTACGCGCGACGTAAACGAAGGCGGGATGTGCTTGGAGGTCAATAACCTTAAAGATGAACTTGCCGAGAAGGTAAGTTCAAAAGCCGCAAAGTTATTGCTTCAGATTAATGTGCCCTTTTCGACAAAACCAATTTCCGCTACAGCGCAAGTCGCTTGGATTAAGAAGATAAAAGAAGAACCTCCGAATAAATTTCTGATCGGTATTTCATACGAGATAATTTCCGATAGAGAAAGAAAACGGATTGTAAATTATGCGAAGGCGTTACGACTTAGGCCGAAATTGATTGCGACGGCGATTGCGATTTTAGCGCTTGCAGTGGTGACTTCCACCGTTTTGGTTTCGAAAAAAGAGGCGCTGCGCAAGGAGGCCGAAAAGAAACTGGCCTTAATCCAACAAGAGAGGGAAAAGTTGACTCAGGCATTGGGCGATTTGCAATTAAGCTACAGCGCCCTTACATCGAAATTAAAGACATTTGAAGAAGAAAGAAAAGATTTGGAGAAAAAATTAGAACTCGCAAGGGCAAGGCCGGAGGAAGTCATAAAATTGGAGGCCGATTTGGCAAAGGCCCAGGTGCAGTTAGACGAATTAAATAAGGAGTTGACAAAGGTTGCAACGGACAAAGGCAAACTGGAAGAACAATTGGAAGTCCTTGAGGAGATAAAGGCGGCTAAGCCCGTTAAGGTTACTTTAGCGCAGGGCGGAGTTATAGTAGGTAAAGTGGTGCTTGAGACAGCCGATGTAGTAAGGGTTGAGGTCCCAACAGGCGTTATTACTTTAAAGCGCGACCAAATATCATCGATGGCAACCCCAACCAAAGAAGAGATCACCGAACTTGCGAAGCAACGAATGGAATTAGAGGAACGAGCGAGAGAATTCGAAAGACGAAAGGCAAAGGAGGTCAAAGAGGTAGCAAAGGTAGAAGTTAAAGCCCTTAAGTTTCCCATTTTGGCGGAACTGGAAGAAAAGGGGATCGTTATTAAGAACAAGAGGATCTATATAAATGGCTCCCTCTTTTTTATAAAAGGAATTGCGTACGGGATAAGCATGCCTGGGCTTCCTCCAGGGGTTGATGGGGGAGGTTTTAATAAGATACCAACATCTGTTTTCGAAAACGATTTTAGGATGATGAAGGAGGCGGGGATAAATACGATCAGGACATATGAACCACTTCCGGATTCCCTTTTGGATTTAATAGAAAAATATGATTTGAAGGTAATAGAACAAGTGGTATATCCATCGGCTTATACCGATTACGCCTCTAAGGAACAGCTAAATTCATTAAAAAGAATGGCAACCGAAGTTGTAAAGAAGCATAAGAATAGGAAATGTATTTTAATGTGGTCGATATGGAATGATGCACCATTTTTATATGATGAACCGGGCAATCCCATACCGCACTATGGGTTTGACACCGTCAATAATTTTATGAAGGAGATTTATCTTGCGATAAAGGCGGTGGATAAAAATCATCCTGTTACAGCGGCGAATATCTTAAACGTTCAAGGTTATGAGCTTGGCCTTGACTTTTTAGATGTTATAGGCTGCAATGCATATATAGGTGGTCATGGTTATGGGTGGAAGGGCGAGGAAGATGCGCTAAGGTCAGTCAGGGCGATGATCAAAATCTCCAATAAGTATAATAAACCTATATTTATAACGGAGACGGGGTATAGTACGTTTGTGAAGAAAGACGCCCAGGATAAGGCATTAGAAGTTCAGATAAAGAGCGTAGGCGAAAGCATAGCCGGCATTGTAATCTTCGAATGGGCTGATGAGTGGTGGAAGGGTGGAGAACCCGCAGTTCATAATAACCACATAGAGGAACACTGGGGGATAGTGACGTGGGATAGGAAACCAAAGCCAGGGTTTAAGGTCGTCTCGCAACTCTTTAATACTATTCCTACCGATTCGTTGGGTTATTCTGAAAAATAGTTCTTGACAGATAGGACTTTCCGTGGTATATTTTGGTTTTGAAAATAGCCCTTTTAATCTGGCCCAGTGAGGCCGGAAAAGGAGAAGATGATGTATCTTAGTTTAACGAAAGTATATAATGCCTATCCTTACGTTCAGGGTGAGGGTAGGCATTTTTATTTTCTTAAAGATGCGGGAGATATGAATGGTCCTTAGAGATAAAGCCAAAATAATGGACACAGAGCAGCTAGATAAAACCTTGACAAGAATAGCTCATGAAATTATAGAGAAGAACAAAGATATCGAACGCATAGCCATTGTTGGGATAAGGACAAGGGGCGCATTCTTAGCGGAGCGTCTTGCGAATAAGATAAAGGATATTGGGAAGAAAGAGATCCGGGTAGGGATATTGGATATTACGTTATACAGGGATGATTTAACGATGATAGCAGAACAGCCGGTCGTCCATAAGACCGAGATAGATTTTGATATCCAAGACAAGATTATAATCTTAGTCGACGATGTTTTATACACTGGACGTACAATACGATGTGCGTTAGATGCCCTGATAGATTTTGGAAGGCCGAGGAATATACAGCTTGTGGTATTAATAGATAGGGGGCATAGGGAACTTCCGATAAGGGCAGACTACGTAGGGAAAAATATTCCGACCTCACAGAACGAAATTGTGCAGGTTAAGATAGTAGAAGTTGATGGCGTCGACGAAATTATAATTCAGGAAAAGGAGGGCTGATTTTAACGGTGAACTGGAAGAGGAAAGATTTATTGGGATTAGAGGAATTATCCAAAGAGGAGATAGAATTAATCCTCGAGACCGCAGATTCTTTTAAGGAGATATCGCAAAGGCCGATAAAGAAAGTTCCCACACTTAGGGGCAAGACCGTTGTGCTTTTCTTCTTTGAGCCATCGACGAGGACGCGCACCTCTTTTGAGTTAGCTGCTAAACGGATGAGCGCTGATTTGGTAAATATACAGACCAATGCCTCCAGCTTGCTTAAGGGGGAAACTCTAAAGGATACCGCGAAGAATATTGAGGCGATGAAGGTCGATATAATCGTTATGCGCCATTCATCTTCGGGAGCACCGTACCTTTTAGCAAAGGCGGTCTCCTCGTCGATTATAAATGCAGGCGATGGCTCTCACGAACATCCAACCCAAGGGCTTTTAGACCTTTTTACGGTTAAGGAACATAAGAAGAAGATCAGTGGTTTAAATGTTTCGATAATAGGCGATATTATGCATTCTAGGGTAGCGCGTTCGAATATTTGGGGGTTGACCAAACTCGGAGCAAAAGTAACCGTCTGTGGTCCTGCTACTTTGATACCCCCTAAGATAGAGAGATTGGGCGTCAAAGTTACTTATAACGTGAGAGAAGCGATAGAGGGAGCAGATGTCATAAATTTATTAAGGATACAACTTGAACGCCAAAGCCAGAACTTATTCCCTTCCTTAAGGGAGTATGCGATGAATTTCGGTTTGGATTCCGAAAGGATGAAATTCGCGAAAAAAGATGTGCTGATAATGCATCCGGGACCGATAAATCGAGGGGTTGAGATAACTCCTCAAGTTGCCGATGGCCCTTATTCGGTGATATTAGAGCAGGTGACAAATGGCATCGCGGTGAGAATGGCGGTTTTATATTTAGTTTCAGGCGTAAAGGAGAGAAAAGGTTAAAAATATGGATATTCTGTTAAAGGAAGGACATATCGTTGACCCAGCAAATAAGTTAGATTCAACGTTGGATATTTTAATAAAAGATGATAAGATAGCAAAGGTCGGCAAGAGTTTAAGGGCGAATGGCGCGAAGATAATAGATTGTAAAGGTAAGTTTGTTTTACCCGGGTTGATAGATATGCACGCGCATTTAAGACAACCAGGCAGAGAGGATGAAGAGACATTTCTTACTGGTTCAAAGGCAGCGCTAAAAGGTGGTTTTACATCTGTATTGTGTATGGCGAATACTAATCCGCCGGTCGATAATAAAGGCGTTGTTGAATATATCTACGCTGAATCTAAGAAAATAGGTTTAATTAATATTTATACGGTTGGAGCGGTTACAAAAAATTTGGAAGGAAAAGAATTGACTGAGATTGGCCAGATCTTCGAAGCGGGTGCTAAGGCCTTATCCGACGATGGCAGACCAATAATGAATGCGCAATTACTAAGATGCGCCCTGGAGTATGCGAAGATGTTTAACTTGCAAATAATTTCGCACTGCGAGGATTTAAATTTATCCAAAGACGGTGTTATGAACGAAGGGTTTGTATCGACGAAATTGGGCTTGAAAGGAATGCCTTGCAGTTCTGAGGTTGTGATGGTTATGAGAGATTTAGAACTTGCTGAATTAACGGGTGCTCTCGTGCATATCGCACATGTGACGACTTGGCAAGTTGTTGAATTGATAAGGCAAGCGAAGGCAAAGGGAACCAGAGTCACTTGTGAGACCTGCCCGCATTATTTTACGTTGACGGAAGAGGCTGTTTTAGGTTTCGATACGAACGCAAAGGTAAATCCTCCGTTAAGAACTAGGGAGGATGTCGAAGCAATAAAACGGGGGTTGTCCGACGGGACGATAGACGTAATAGCAACAGACCATGCGCCTCACTCAGAAGAAGAAAAGGATGTCGAATTTGATTCGGCATCCTTTGGAATGATCGGTTTAGAGACCGCGCTTTCATTGGCTTTCGCCGAATTAATCGCAAAGGATAAGTTAAATTGGAAGCAATTAGTAGAGAGGATGTCGGCAAATCCGGCTAAGATTTTAGGGCTAAATAACAAGGGTTCGCTTAGGATAGGAGCTGATGCGGATGTGGTCGTCTTTGACCCAAAAGCAAGTTGGGATGTGGGCGCAAAGCAATTAGAGTCGAAGTCAAAAAATACCCCATTTCTTGGAAAGAAATTAGATGGGGTTGTGACCCTTGCTATTGTCGGTGGAAAGATAAAGTATGAAAAAAAGGAGGGAAGCAATGTATAAGGTAATTTGTAGGATTTTATTGGCCTTCTTTTTCTTGTCTTTCGTCCTCGGTTGCGCAACCGTGCAGCTAAAAGGCAAAGAAAAATTGGAAGCAAAAGATTGGCTACACGCAGGCGATTTAGCATTAATGGCGGACGATAACGATACCGCTCAATATTTCTATGAATTGGTGATTGAAAAATACCCCAATACCTATTATGCAAGGAAAGCAAAGAAAGGTTTAACGTGGGTTAATCTTAGAAGAAGCTGCGTTGGCAAGACGATTCAAAAGGGAAAGGATTTTGTCGAACCTATATTTTAGAGTATGAAGTTTTTGGCGACAAAGGAATTGGGCCGCCTCTGTAAATGGCTCAGGATTTTAGGCTACGATTGCGAATACTTTGCCGAAGATAATTTGACCTCCCTCACAATTAAAAGCCTCCAAGAAGACAGAGTTATCCTGACGAGGAATGTGCGTTTAAGCGAAAGGGCTGGGTTCAAAGTAGTGCATGTCAAGAACGATCTAATCAAAGAGCAGTTAAAGCAGGTTCTTAATGAATTGAAGCTAAAGATAGATGAAGAAGAGATGTTCACCAGGTGCGTTATATGCAACCTATCATTAGAGGGTATTAAAAAAGAAGAGGCGGAAGATAAGGTTCCCCCCTTTGTTTATAAAGCGCATGACGATTTTGTTAGATGCCCTAAATGCAAGCGTGTCTACTGGCATGGAACCCATTGGGGAAATGTAAGGGAATATATAAATGGAATTTATCGCTGATTTTCATATACATTCTAAATATAGCCGTGCTACTTCAGAGGCGATGAATGTCGAAGAACTTGTGCGCTGGGCGAAATTGAAGGGGATTACGCTTATGGGAACGGGTGATTTCACCCATCCTGTGTGGCTTATGGAATTAAAGGATAAGTTAACGCCGAGCACAGATGGGTTATATGAATATAACGGCGTTCATTTCATTTTAACGTGCGAGGTTTATAATAATTTTTACGTTGAAGGCAAAGCGAAGAGAATACACAACATAATTTTTGCACCGAGCTTCGACGTCGTCGAGAAATTGAATAATAAGTTACAAGGATACGGCGATTTAGTTTCGGATGGCCGCCCCATTTTACATTTGAATGCAAGGGATTTGGTCAAGATTTGTTTGGATATATCACCCGATTGTTTTATAGTTCCATCGCATGCGTGGACGCCCCATTTTTCGATCTTCGGCTCAAATTCAGGATTTGACACAGTGGAAGAATGTTTTGGTGACCAGACGGAGAACATCCATTGTCTTGAGACGGGACTTTCCTCGGATCCTCAAATGAATTGGAGGTTGAGCAAGTTAGATAGATACGCGTTGATATCGAACTCCGATTCTCACTCGCCTCACAGGATTGGCAGGGAAGCAAATGCCTTCGATTGCGATTTAAATTATAGGGAAATAATAGATGCCATAAAATCCAAAGAT
>JBDRDF010000046.1:0-14290 GCA_043821025.1 Candidatus Omnitrophota bacterium | reverse complement strand
CTTGTTTAGACATAAGGTTATGGCAGAGGTCAATGTCGTCTTGCCGTGGTCTACGTGGCCTATTGTGCCTATATTTACGTGCGGTTTAGTTCGGATGAACTTTTCCTTCGCCATAGGATATTCCTCCTTTTTAGGTTATTTAACCTTGAGCGGAAATTATCTTTTCCGCTATCTGCTTCGGAACCTCTGCATAATAGGATGGTTCCATTGTATATGTAGCACGCCCTTGTGTAAGCGAACGAAGGGCCGATGCGTATCCAAACATTTCAGCTAACGGAACAAAGCCCGCAATGGCTTTTACATTTGCTCTCTGTTTTATAGATTCGATCTTTGCTCGACGAGAATTTAGGTCTCCGATTACTTGACCTAAAAATTCATCGGGAACGGTTGCTTCGAGCTCCATAATTGGTTCGAGCAAAACCGAGCCTCCTTGTTTTAAGCCCTCAGCAAATGCGATAGAAGCTGCGGTCTTAAAGGCTAATTCTGAAGAATCTACTTCGTGATATGAACCATCGACTAAAGTTACCACCACATCAATAACGGGATATCCAGCAAGCACACCATTTTTCGCTGCGAGTAAAACGCCTTTTTTTACAGGTTGGATATATTCTTTTGGTATTGTCCCACCTATGATTTTGCTGATGAATGTAATTCCTGAATTTTGTTCGCCCGGTTCCATTTCAAAAACTACATGTCCGTATTGACCGCGTCCGCCGCTCTGATGTATAAATTTACCAACCGACCGAGCAACTTTTTTAATTGTCTCTTTATATGCGACCTCTGGTTTTCCGATATTTGCCTCAACCCTAAATTCTCTGAGCATCCTATCGACGAGAATATCCAAATGCAATTCGCCCATCCCCGAGATTATGGTCTGTCCCGTCTCTTCGTTATAAGCAACCTTAAACGACGGGTCCTCTTCCTGAAATTTATGTAAAACCATTGCTAATCTATCTTGGTCGGCTTTTGTCGCAGGTTCAATTGCCAAAGAAACGACCGGCTCTGGAAAATGCATTGACTCTAATATTATCGGATGTTCCTCATCGCAAATGGTATCGCCGGTCTTCGTCTCTTTCAAACCAACTGCTGCCGCTATATCACCGGCATAAACCTCCTCGACTATCTCCTGCTTGTTAGCATGCATCAGCACTAATTTTCCGATACGTTCGTTCAGTTCTTTATTTGAATTATAAACGTATGTGCCCGATTCTAAAACACCGGAATAGACTCTAAGATATGTGAGTTTCCCAACATATGGGTCAGACATAATCTTAAAAGCTAAAGCGCTAAAATGCTCTTCGTCGGAGGTCTTCCTCTCCTCATGATGTCCTGTCAATGGATTTAAACCCCCTATCGGAGGGATGTCTAAAGGACTGGGAAGATAATCGCAAATCGCATCCAAAAGCGGTTGAATTCCCTTGTTTCTAAACGACGAACCGCATAGGACGGGCACTAATGCATTTTTAACCGTTGCCTTCCTTAAGGCCTCTTTGATCTCCTCAACTTTTATATGCTCGTTGTGCACGAACTTCTCCATAATGGCATCGTCGACCTCGGCCAATCTCTCAATCATATTTGTGTGATATTTCTTCGCCATCGAGACTAAATCACCAGGAATATCCTGCTCTTCATATTCATGTTCCAGCTCATCTTCGTATTTGATCGCTTTCATCTCTATTAAATCTATTATGCCTTTAAAATTATCCTCTGTCCCGTATGGAATTTGAATTGGCACCGCAATTGCGCCGAGCCTCTCTTTAATCTGTTTTAGGGTTCCGAAGAAATCGCTTCCCACTCTATCCATCTTATTAACGTAAGCGATGCGAGGAACTTTGTATCTATCCGCCTGCCGCCAGACCGTCTCCGATTGTGGCTCAACGCCGCCAACCGCACAAAATATGACCACCGCGCCATCCAAGACCTTTAGCGAACGTTCGACTTCGACTGTAAAATCGACGTGACCAGGCGTATCGATAATATTGATGCTCAAATCTCTCCAGTAACAAGTCGTGCACGCTGAGGATATAGTAATTCCACGCTCTTGCTCTTGAATCATCCAGTCCATCGTCGCAGTTCCTTCATCGACCTCGCCAATTTTATGGACCTTGCCCGTATAAAAAAGGATCCTCTCGGTAGTGGTGGTTTTGCCTGCATCAATATGAGCAATTATACCGATATTTCTTATTTTTTCTAAAAGATACTGCCTTGCCATACCTAACTCATCTAACACAAATTGTGATTTTGGTGTCATCTTCCATAATTACCATCTAAAGTGGCTAAATGCCTTATTCGCCTCAGCCATTTTATGGGTATCTTCGCGTTTCTTAACCGCTGCCCCCTCGCCTTTATATGCATCCACTATCTCATTAGCGAGTTTTTCTACCATCGGCTTTCCCTTGTGAGATTTTGCGTAATCCCTGAGCCATCTCATCGCAATGGACATACTTCTATCTTGCCGAACCTCTATCGGAACCTGATAAGTAGCTCCCCCAACTCTTCTGGATTTTAATTCCACGAGAGGCCTAACGTTATCTAATGCTTTCTGAAAAACTTCGAGCGGTTCCTTTCCAACTTTTTTTGCGGCCGCATCAAAAGCGGAATATACTATCTTCTCCGCACATGACTTCTTGCCTCGCTCCATCACCATATTAATAAACTTCGAAACGACTTTTGATTTATACTTTGGATCCGGTAACGGCTCTCTCTTTTCGGCTCTGCGTCTTCTCATCTTTATCTTCCTTACTTGGGCCTCTTTGCCCCATACTTCGACCTAGATTTTTTTCTTTGCGTAACGCCTGCGGCATCCAGCGTCCCGCGAACAATATGATATCTAACACCTGGTAAGTCTTTAATCCTGCCGCCGCGGACCAAAACAATGGAGTGCTCCTGTAAATTATGTCCCTCCCCGGGTATATAAGCAGTAACTTCAACGTTATTTGTAAGCCTAACCCTAGCGATTTTTCTCAATGCGGAATTTGGTTTTTTGGGCGTCATGGTCTTAACCTGGAGACAAACTCCGCGCTTTTGCGGACATCCCTTTAAAGCTGGAGATTTTGTTCGCTTTCTCTTTTGTTCTCTTCCTAACCTAATCAATTGTGCAATAGTTGGCATTTCTACTCCTTAAGACACTTACAAATTTTTCGCAACTTCTATCTCGCGGTGCGCCTTAAAACCAGTACCGCAAGGAATTAGATGACCCATGATAACATTCTCTTTAAGCCCGCGTAACTCATCGCGTTTGCCGCTTGCAGCTGCATCGGTTAAAACTCGAGTTGTCTCTTGGAAGCTTGCGGCAGAGATAAAACTATCCGTAGAAAGCGCTGCCTTCGTTATTCCAAGTAAAATCGGCGTTGCGCTTGCGGGCTTGCCACCCTTCTTCTTAGTGCGCTCGTTCTCTTCCTTAAATCTAAATTTGTCCACCTGCATCCCAACGAGAAAATCGCAATCGCCTGGGGCATCGATCATTACCTTCTTCAACATCTGACGAACGATGACCTCGATATGTTTATCGTTGATCTTTACGCCTTGGAATCTATAAACTTCTTGGATCTCATCGACCAAATATTCCTGTAATTTTTTATCGCCTGAAACACGCAATATATCTTTAGGATCAACCGGTCCATCTATGAGTTGTTGCCCAGCTATAACTCTATCGCTTTTGTAAACATTCAAATGCTTTCCATGCGGAATGACGTATTCCTTTTTCATCCCTGTGGTACTTTTTATAATTACGCGCGTCTGGCCCTTCTTAGATGGGCCGAATTCGACAACGCCATCTATTTCGCTTATAACCGCCGGATCTTTTGGTCTGCGCGCCTCAAACAATTCTGCGACGCGAGGCAGACCACCAGTTATATCTTTCGTCTTTATTATTTTTCGAGGTGTCTTAGCGATCAAATCACCTGCTAAAACCTTCTGTCCATCTTTTACTACAATGTGAGCGCCAGCGGGAATTGAATATATCGCCAACACCTCATCTTTATTATCCGAAATAATAAGCTGCGGATGATACTCACCTTTGTGTTCTATAACAACTCTATCGGTTAATCCAGTATCAGGATCAACCTCCTCCCTCATCGTAATGCCTTCTTTGATATCCTCATATTGAACTACGCCCGTTACCTCTGTAAGTATTGGCAAGGTGTATGGGTCCCACTTAACAAACACCTCATCTTTCGAAACCTTTTTATTCTCTTCGATAGTTAATATCGCACCATGGGGGACGGGATACCTTTCTAATTCTCTTCCTGCTTCGTCGTTAATTGATATTTGGCCGTTTCTATTTAACACGACGTAGCCCTTTTCCTTCTTTACGACCCTTAAGTTGTGATATTTAACTATACCTTTATTCTTCGCCTTAACGAACGATTGCGCCACGACCCTATACGCAGTACCGCCTATATGGAATGTTCTCATTGTAAGCTGAGTGCCCGGTTCGCCAATAGATTGGGCCGCAATTATTCCGATCGCCTCCCCTAACTCGACTATCCTCCCAGTCGCTAAATTACGGCCATAACATTTAGCGCAAATTCCGTGTTTGGCCTCACAGGTTAGTACAGACCTAATCCTTATCCTTTCTATCCCCGCTTGCTCAATACGTTCCGCCGCATCCTCATTAATTTCCTCGCCGGCTTTAACGATAACCTCATCGGTTATTATATCGACTATATTATCTAAGGCGACCCTTCCGATAATCCTTTCCTTTAAAGGAACTACAATCTCATCGCCCTCTATTATCGCACTTACGAAAATTCCGTTTAACGTGCCGCAATCTTCCTCATTAATAATTACATCCTGCGCTACGTCAACCAGCCTGCGGGTTAGATACCCTGAATCTGCAGTCTTAAGGGCGGTATCGGCTAACCCCTTCCTGGCACCATGCGTTGAAATGAAATATTCCAAAACGGTCAATCCCTCGCGGAAATTAGCGGTTATGGGTCTCTCTATGATCTCGCCGGATGGCTTTGCCATTAAACCTCTCATCCCCGAAAGCTGCCTTATCTGTTGTTTTGAACCACGCGCACCAGAATCCGCCATCATAAATACGGGGTTGAACAGGTCCAGTTCCTCAAAGATCATATCTGATATTTTATCAGTCGTATACGTCCAAATATCGATGATCTTGTTGTACCTCTCCCCGTCTGTGATTAGACCTTTTCTATACTGGCCTTCAACGCTTAGCACTTCCTCTCGAGCTTCTTTAATGTATCTGTGTTTATCCTTCGGAATTTGAAGGTCGTCAACGGATATGGAAATTCCAGCCGTCGTCGCCATTTCAAATCCCATCCTCTTCAAATCATCCAAAAGTTGAATGGTCCTATCATGGCCGAATTGTTTATAGACACAGGCAATTACATCACTGAGTTTCGATTTATCCATCATCTCGTTAACAAATTCAGATCCCTTCGGAAAGATGCTATTAAATAACGCTCTGCCAACCGTCGTGTCGATTAATTTTCCATTTATCCTTACTTTAACCTTTGCGTGTAACCCTACCTGCTCATCTTCGTAAGCGATCAAAAGTTCTTCCGCATCGCTAAATATCTTTCCTTCGCCTTTATCCCCTTCTCTCTCCTTCGTAACATAGTAGCAACCCAAAACGATATCCTGCGTTGGGATGGTAATCGGACTTCCATTGGCTGGCGAGAATATATTATTTGTAGATAACATAAGTAACCTTGACTCCATTTGGGCCTCGATAGAAAGCGGAACATGAACCGCCATCTGATCGCCATCGAAGTCAGCATTAAATGCAGTGCAAACTAACGGATGAATCCTAATGGCCTTGCCTTCAATTAAAACCGGCTCGAATGCCTGAATGCCTAACCTATGAAGAGTTGGCGCGCGATTTAATAGAACCGGGTGTTCTTTAATAACTTCGTCGAGTATATCCCAAACTTCAAGACGGGCCTTTTCGACCATCTTCTTCGCGCTCTTTATCGTATGAACAAAACCTTGTTCCCTCAATTTCCTAATTATAAACGGCTCGAACAATTCAAGCGCCATCTTCTTCGGCAAACCACATTGATTAAGTTTTAGCTCAGGTCCTATAACTATAACCGATCTGCCAGAATAGTCCACGCGTTTTCCTAAAAGGTTCTGTCTGAACCTTCCCTGTTTTCCTTTTAACATATCGCTTAAAGACTTAAGCGGTCTGTTTCCAGGACCCAAGACCGCCCTTCCACGTCGTCCGTTATCAAAAAGCGCATCGACCGCTTCTTGCAGCATCCGCTTCTCATTTCTAATGATGATTTCAGGCGCTTTCAACTCGATCAGTTTTTTCAATCGATTATTTCTATTTATAACCCTTCTATATAAGTCGTTTAAATCGCTCGTCGCGAACCTTCCGCCGTCGAGCGGCACCAAAGGACGCAAATCCGGCGGTAAAACAGGTATTGTTTCCAAGATCATCCACTCAGGCCTATTTCCGGATTTCCTTAATGCTTCCAAAATCCTTAAAGTTTTTGTGATCTTCTTCTGCGACTGTTCGGACCTTGACTTCTTTAAATCGTTATGCAACTTCTGGGCCATCTTATCTAGGTCTATCTCCTTTAATAAATCCCTGATTGCCCCGGCACCTATCTTCGCAACAAATTTATGCCCATATCTTTCGAGTGCTTCCTGATATTGTTCTTCTCTTAAAAGTTGCTTTTTCTTTAGGGGAGTATCGCCCGGATCGATGACGATATGTTCCTCATAATACAAAACCCCCTCTAAATCCCTTAAATTTAAATCCAACAACGCTCCTATTCTGCTAGGCATGGCCTTGAAAAACCAAATATGAGATACTGGTGCAGCTAAATTTATGTGTCCCATTCTCTCGCGCCTTACTTTGGAAAGCGTGACCTCTACGCCGCATCTGTCGCAAACTATGCCTTTATATTTAATTCGCTTATATTTCCCGCAGTTGCACTCCCAATCCTTCGTGGGTCCGAATATCTTCTCGCAGAACAATCCATCCTTTTCAGGTTTAAACGTCCTATAATTTATCGTCTCGGGTTTTTTAACCTCGCCTCGCGACCAAGAGCGGATTACTTCCGGCGATGCTATCTTAATGGTTATAGCATCAAAGGGACTTATCTCGTCTATCATCCTTTCACGAGGCTTTTGTATTTCCTCTTTTCCTGCTTTTGTTTTTTGAAAGATATTCTCTCGAGCCATTTTATTTCTTCTTCTCCGTCCTTACATCCAAACAAAGACTCTGAAGTTCTTTCACCAAAACGTTAAAAGACTCCGGTGTGCCTGGTTGCAATGCATTCTCTCCTTTTACAATCGCTTCATAAATCCTAGTGCGTCCAATGACATCGTCAGATTTTACCGTCAGTAATTCCTGAAGGGTAAAGGCAGCTCCATATGCCTCAAGCGCCCAAACTTCCATCTCTCCAAATCTTTGTCCGCCGAATTGGGCTTTTCCGCCAAGCGGTTGCTGTGTAACTAATGAATATGGCCCTATGCAACGCGCGTGAATCTTCTCATCGACGAGATGGATTAACTTCATCATGTAGATATATCCGACGGTAACTTTCTGATCAAATGGCTTCCCGGTTAAACCGTCGTATAATGTAATCCGACCCTCTTCGGGTAAACCAGCCTTTTTTAATTCGTGCTTAATCTCCTCTTCCTTTGCACCATCGAAAACTGGCGATGCAATATGTAGTCCCAGTACTTTGGCAGCCCAGCCTAAATGTGTTTCCAAAATCTGCCCTACGTTCATTCGCGACGGAACGCCTAAAGGATTCAATATTATATCTACCGTTGTCCCATCCGGCAAATACGGCATATCCTCTTCAGGCACTATCTTAGCTATGACACCCTTATTGCCGTGTCGACCTGCTACTTTGTCGCCAACCTGAATCTTTCTTTTAGTCGCTACTAATACGACTACCTTCTTTAAAACCCCCGCAGGAAGTTCATCCCCGCGTTTTATCTTGTCTATTTCACGTCCTTCTTCATATTCAAATTCATCTATTTGGTCATTAAGTATCCTCATTACGCGCCTTACTTCTTCTTCGACTTCTTTGTTATCCAACAACTTAATATTATCGAGCTCGCACCTCTCCAATTTCTTTAGGTCCGACTGCCTTATGGTCTTATCTTTTAGTATCAATACCTCGCCGGTCTCGTCATCAACAAGGCTGGATATCACTTTTTGTCCGACCAGGAGTTTTGCCAATTTATGAGCTTTCTCCTTTTTAATATGTTGAATTTGGCTTTGATAATATTTCTTAATTCCCTCTATTTGCGAAAGTTCCTTTTGTAATTCCTCTTTGGTCTTTGACTTTCCACCCCTTCTGCTAAAGACCTTAACATCAACTACAACGCCTTCGACGCCGGGCGACACCGTTAAAGACGTGTCTCTTACATCGCCTGCCTTCTCTCCAAAAATCGCGCGTAGCAATTTCTCCTCCGGCGAAAGCTCGGTTTCGCTCTTCGGCGTAACTTTGCCAGCCAAAATGTCACCCGGTTCAACCTCTGCGCCAATCCTTACGATTCCGTGCTCATCCAAATTCCCTAAGGCATCTTCGCTGACATTTGGAATATCGCGCGTTATCTCTTCGTTTCCCAACCGAGTATCGCGCGCCTCGATCTCAAACTCCTCAACATGGATCGATGTAAAAACATCTTCCTTTATTAACTTTTCATTTATAATAATGGCATCTTCGAAATTGTAACCACGCCATGGCATAAAGGCGACAAGTAGATTCTTGCCCAACGCCAATTCGCCTTGCGACGTAGCTGGCCCATCAGCTATGACCTCACCTTTTTTAACCCTTTGGCCAACTTTTACAATTGGCTTTTGATTTATACACGTATCTGCATTTGAACGCGCGAATTTTCGTAATTTATAGAGTTTATCTTTGATTGTAATTTCATCCGCTTGTACAGATTTGACTATCCCATCCTCCTGCGCAACAACGACCGCCCCTGAATCCTTTGCGGCTCTGTATTCAATTCCTGTTGCGATCAATGGGGGTTCGGTCGTCAATAATGGAACTGCCTGGCGTTGCATATTAGAACCCATTAAAGCTCGGTTCGCATCATCGTGCTCTAAGAATGGTATGAGGCTTGCTGCGATAGAAACTAACTGTCGAGGACTCACATCCATATAATGGACTTTCTCCCTCGGCACGATTGGGAAATCACCTCTATATCGACAGGAGATCTCTCTGTCTATAAAATATCCGCGCGCGTCTAATTTGGCATTCGCTTGTGCAATAATATATTGATCCTCGACATCAGCGGATAAGTATTCTATTTTCTCCGTAGTTTTACCTTTTTCAACTTTTCTGTATGGGGTCTCAATAAAGCCGAATTGATTTACGCGGGCATATGTGCACAGCGATGCGATAAGTCCGACATTCGGTCCTTCTGGCGTCTCAATAGGACAAATACGTCCATAATGGGAATGATGGACGTCTCGAACCTCAAATCCCGCACGCTCGCGAGACAACCCGCCAGGACCTAAGGCGCTTAAGCGGCGCTTATGGGTCATCTCTGCCAATGGATTTGTCTGATCCATAAATTGGGAAAGTTGTGAGCGACCGAAGAAATCTCTAATTACGCTGGAGACCAATTTGGAATTTATCAGATTGTGGGGCATTATATTTTCGGGGTCGTAAATGGACATCCTCTCGCGAACGGATCTTTCGAGGCGAGCTAAACCGATCCTGAATTGATTTTGAAGGAGTTCTCCAATCGTACGAACGCGTCTATTTCCTAAATGGTCGATATCGTCGATTTGACCTTCCCCGTTTTTCAATTTTATCAAATATTTTATGACCGCGATTAAATCCTGCGGGGTAATCGTCCTTTGAGCAAGGGGCAAATCTAAGCCCACTTTTCTATTTATGATATACCTTCCGACATTTCCTAAATCGTATCTCTTCGGATCAAATAAGAGCCTATTTATAAGTCCTTGCGCGGATTCAACCGTCGCTGGGTCACCGGGTCGCAGTTTTCTATATATTTCGATTAGCGCCTCATCTCGGGACTTAAGATGATCGCGTTCGAGCGTCTTCAAAATCTCTGGGGAAGGAAGTTTCAAAATTTGAATAGATCTAATTCCATTTTTCTCCCATAACTCATCGACCAAATCCTTCGTTATCTTTTTATATTTCAGATTTAATGTCTCGCCCGTCTTCTCATCCAAAACCACATCGCTTGCGATAGTGCTGCCTATTAAATCCCTTAAATCCTGCTTCTTCTCTAATTTAATATTATCTATGCCGCAGAATGCATCTAATATATCGTTGTCGGTTGAATAGCCCAATGCGCGAAGAAGAACCGTCGCTATTACCTTTCTTCGTCTATCTATTATCGCGTGAATGCAATCGTTTACATCAAATTCGAACTCTATCCAAGCGCCTCTATAGGGAATTACGCGAGCGGAATGCAGCCGTTTCCCGTTCGGATGAACCTCCTCTTCAAAAGAGACGCCGGGAGAACGATGCAATTGGCTGACTATGACTCGTTCATCACCGTTGATTATAAAGGTGCCTGTATCGGTCATTAAAGGCAATTCGCCAAGATAGACCTCCTGTTCCTTTATATCTTTTTTGCTCCGTAATTGGACCTTTACTTTTAATGGCGCAGCATAAGTCATGCCCAATCTTAGACACTCGAGCTCATCGTATTTAGGTTTGCCCAGAGAATAAGTTACATATTCGAGCTTATAATTTCCGTCGAGGCTCTCTATCGGGAAGAACTCAAAAAAGACCTCCTCTAACCCCTTCCTCTCACGCTTCGCCTTCGGGACATTTAATTGTAAGAAATCCCCGAAAGAGCGAATCTGAACATCAAGAAGATGGGGCATATCAAACAGGTCAGGTAATTTTGCGTAATTTTTCCTTTTAAGGGACATTTTGCTTACCTTTTTGTTTAAAAGCTTAAATTACTTAAGTTCAACTTTGGCACCAACGGTTTCTAACTTTTTCTTGATATTTTCGGCTTCTTCCTTAGGAATATTCTCCTTAATCGTTTTAGGTGCTGAATCGACTAGGTCCTTTGCTTCTTTTAAGCCAAGGGTCGTTACGGTGCGGATCTCCTTTATAACCTGAATCTTGTTCGCACCGACTTCCGCTAATACGACGGTAAACGTCGATTTTTCCTCTGCTGCAGCCTGTTGTGCTCCAGGCGCCGCTTGCGCAAGCGATGCCATTTGTGCCATCGGAACAGCCGCGGTCACTCCGAGTCTCTCCTCTAATGCCTTAACAAGCGTTGCTGCTTCCAGAACAGTGATCTTCTCGATGGCCTTCACAATATCATTCAATTTCTCACTAAGTTCTGTTTTTTCTTTTGCCTCTGACATGTTAACCTCCCTTTTCCTCTTTTTTAGATACAGCACTCAAAATATAAACCAATTTCTGTGAGTTGCCATTTAATACATTAACTAATCTACTTAAGGGCGCCTTTATAGTCGCGATGAGCAGAGCAAACAATACCTCCCGCGAAGGCAACATCGCTAATTCTTTTATTCTATCCGCCATTAATACCTGACCATCAACATAACCGCCCTTTATGGTCAAGCCCTCTTCTGCTCTTGAGAAATCATATAAGATCTTCGATACTTTAATCGGGTCATTTTTTCCGAATGTCACTCCGCAAGAGCCCTCGACTAATTCGCATAGTGGTTCTAACTTACGTTTTTTCAAAGCCAATTTTAGAATCGAATTTTTGACGACTTTCAATTCAGAAGAAGTTTTCCTTAGCGAACGCCTTAATGATTGCACTTTGGAAACCGGTAATCTCCGAAAATTCACGAAGAAAAGATAGGGGCTATCCTTAACAAATCCTTCCACTTCATCGACCATCAATTCTCTGAATTTGCGCCCTATCTTTTCCATATTATCCTCTCGTCAGATTGGGAATATTCAGTCTAACTCCCGGGCCCATCGTCGTCGATATCGAAATCGATTTTATGAAATTTCCTTTTACCGATTGCGGCCTGGCATGTTGCAGCGCTTCGATTAGCGTAAGCGCATTGTCATAAATCGCCTTCTCATCGAAAGAGATTTTTCCGACCGCTATATTTATATTTGAAATCTTGTCCATTCTAAACTCGATTTTTCCGCCTTTCACTTCCTTGATGGCTTTGGCGACATCTTCTGTAACCGTGCCTGCCTTAGGATTTGGCATCAGGCCTCTTGGACCTAAAATTTTTCCAAGCTTGCTCAAATCCTTCATCATATCCGGCGTCGCCACCGCTACATCAAAATCCAAAAAGCCGCCAGAGACCTTCTCTATCAAATCTTCCGCGCCAACGTAATCCGCACCGGCTTGCCTCGCTCTATTTTGCGCCTCGCTTTTACAAAATGCCGCGACCTTTTTTGTCTTTCCGGTACCGTGCGGCAGGACAACTGTACCCCTAACCATCTGCTCTGACTGTTTTGGATCTATATCGAGCTTTATCGATAAATCGATGGATTCGTCGAATTTCACTTGAGGCGCCTTCTTCAAAATTCCTATCGCCTCTTTTAAGGGATATGCCTTCGACTTATCTACTAAATCTTTAAATAATTTTACTCTTTTGCTAGCTATCGCCATTTGTCCTCTACCCTTAACCTTCTATCTCTATGCCCATGCTCCTGGCAGTTCCTTCGACAATCTTTATCGCCTTGTCTAAATCATCGGTGTTTAAATCTTTTGATTTCATCTTCACTATCTCAATAACTTGCGCTTTCGTAACTTTGCCCACCTTCTCTTTATTCGGTACGCCCGATGCCTTAGCAAGCCCACACGCCCTTTTCAATAATACCGAGCACGGAGGACTTTTTACTGTGAAATTAAAAGATTTGTCCTCATGGACCGAAATGACCACAGGCAAAAGCAAACCCTCTTGCGATTTCGTCATCTCGTTGAATTTTTTGCAAAACTCCATTATGTTGACCCCGTGTTGTCCAAGAGCGGGACCAACAGGCGGAGCAGGATTTGCCTGACCTGCTGAACAATATAATTTAATTGTCGCTATAACTTTCTTAGCCATCTAAAGTTTTTCTACCTGCCAATATTCGAGTTCCACAGGAGTGGAACGTCCAAATATGGTAACAGAGACCTTTAGTTTCCCTTTGTCGGGGTTAATCTCTTCAATAACGCCATTAAAGTTTGTAAACGGCCCGTCGATAACCCTTACAGATTCGCCTTTTTCGAATATGACCTTTGGCGCCGGTTTAACTTTTCTCTCTTCGGTTTGTTTTAATATCGTTTGCACTTCTTCCTCTTTAAGCGCAACCGGCTTTGCTCTCTCCCCGATAAATCCAGTAACGCCAGGCGTATTTTTCACTAAATACCAAGTTTCATCCGTCATTTCCATCTCGACCAGCATATAGCCGGGGAAGAACTTCCTCTGCGAAATCTTTTTCTTTCCTTCTTTTACTTCCGACACCTGTTCGGTCGGGATTAAGACCTGTGAAATGAGGTCCTTCATATTATTTGCTTCAACCCTGCGCTCTATGGAGGATTTTACCTTCTCCTCGCTTCCCGTCTGCGCATGAATAACGTACCACTTCTTTGCCATCTTCGACTAAAACCTTTGCTTCAAAATCCAACTAATCAATTCTGAAAATGAAAAGTCAAAGAACCCTAAAACTATTGTGAAGATTATAACTGAAACGACCACAATCCAAGCAGAGACCAGCAACTCATTACGGCTTGACCAAGAAACCTTTTTCATCTCAACTGTAACTTCGTTAAAAAATATCTTTGTTTTTTCTACGAATTTCATTTTTATTTTTTATAGAGTAAATAAAGAGGCCTGCCCCTTAAAAATCCTTATTTCAACCGCCACACCATAAGGGGCAAGCCCCTTATGAACCTTTCCTATTTTCTATTTCGGTTAACTATACGCCATTTGCCGTTAACTCGTGTCTCCGCTTTGGCAGGCCTGGAGGGACTCGAACCCCCAACACACGGATTTGGAGTCCGCTGCTCTACCAATTAGAGCTACAGGCCTAAAAATATCAAATATCAAAAATCAAATATCAAAATTTCTACTTAATCTCTTTGTGCGGTGTATGTTTCCTGCAAAATTTACAGAATTTTTGCAACTCTAACCTATCTGTAACGTTCTTCTTATTCTTCGTCGATGAATAATTTCTATTTTTACAAACTGTGCACTCCAAAATAATCTGTTCCTGCATATAAGTTACGCCGCTATCTCCGATACAACTCCAGCGCCTACTGTGTGTCCACCTTCACGAATAGCGAACCTTAGTTCTTTCTCAAGGGCAACTGGGGTTATGAGTTCAACCTCGAATGTGACGTTATCTCCGGGCATTACCATCTCAACACCTTT
>JBDRDF010000045.1:0-42136 GCA_043821025.1 Candidatus Omnitrophota bacterium | reverse complement strand
CGAGCAGAATCGTTGAGATATTTCTATACGACCATCCGCCGATTTCGAAGCGAATTAAGATGGCAGAGGATTTTAAGGCTCGTTGACACTTTGTTATTTTTGTGTTAATCTTAAAGAACAAAAATGAAGGCAGAAGAGAGATAATTTGCCGCTAGGGACTTTTAGAATAATAATTTCAGACGTCTACACTTGTTCCAAAATAAAAGGGTGGATAGAAGGCCTTAAAAACTGGTCAGAATATGGGCGCTTGGCTCAGTTGGTTAGAGCACCTGCTTTACACGCAGGGGGTTCAGAGGTTCGAGTCCTCTAGCGCCCACCATATAAACGAATACGGGGACGTAGCTTAGCCCGGCTTAAAGCGATAGATTGTCGATCTATAGATCGCGGGTTCGAATCCCGTCGTCCCCGCCATATAATTTTAGCGCTGTAAGCATAGTTTAGATTAAGAAAGGAGATCACATTAGTAAAAATGGATACATTTCATAATGTTATTAATAGCATTAGTTTTGCATTAAATGTTGTTGGCGCTTTAATCGTCATCTGGGGTATAGTTGTCTCTTTATTTGAATTCTTGAAAAAAGAGATATTAAATAGAGCAGAAGCAATAAAATTAAACGAGACCATCCGTCTTGGCAAAGTTTGGGCATGCTAGGCGCAATCGTAGTCATAAGGACGATATTGAGCTATTTCTTAACAAAAGATTTAAAGAAGATTTAACCTTTGATCCTAAGGATTTTTATAGTTGACGTGTTATTGAGTATGTGATACATTAAATACTCAAAATTTTTTTTCTAGGACTTTGTTAAGCCAAGAAACTAACCTTATCTTTATTAAGATCAAAAAAAAGGGGGGGGGAAGGAAGGCAAAATGAAGGTTATTATAGTAAAGACGGTTGAGGAGATGGGAAGGAGAACGGCACAACTAATAGCTGATGAGATGAAAAGACATGCTACACCAGTATTGGGTTTAGCGACGGGTTCGACACCCATACCGGTTTACAAAGAATTAATTCGCATGCATAAAGAGGAGGGGCTCGATTTTTCAACGACCATTACCTTCAATCTGGATGAATATGTCGGTTTGTCACCCGACCACGATCAGAGTTACCGATATTTTATGAACAAAAACCTATTTGACCACATCAATATAAACAAGAGGGATACGCATGTTCCGGATGGTCTAGCTAAGGATGTCGAAAAGTTCTGCTGCGAATATGAGACGATGATTTCCGACGTCAGCGGGATAGACCTTCAGCTTTTGGGCATTGGCGCAAACGGGCATATCGGTTTCAGTGAACCGGGTTCATCTTTAGCTTCGCTTACCCAAATGACGATTTTAACCCAGAGGACTATCGAAGATAATGCGCGTTTCTTCAAAAGGAAAGAAGATGTGCCTACTAAAGCCATCACAATGGGTATCGGCACTATCTTGAACGCTAAAAAAGTAGTGCTTGTAGCCAACGGCGCGAATAAGGCAGACGCCATAGCAAAATCAGCCGAGGGACCCATTACTTCCATGGTGCCTGCAAGCGCTTTGCAGTTACATCGCTTTGCTACTTTTGTGATTACAGAGGATGCTGCCAGCAAGTTGACTTTACGCTATGAGGATAAATAGCGATGGACGATTTATTAACTTCTTTTATAGAAAAAGCCAAAAAATTAAAGAAGAAACTAATTCTGGCTGAAGGCGAGGAGCCGAGGATGTTGGAAGCCGCACATCGCCTTGTATCCGAAGGCATTGCTAAAGTGGTTGTGCTCGGAGATGAAGATAAGATAAAAGAAATAGCGCAAGAGAAAAGGATAGATATTCAAGGAACCGAAATAGTAAATCCAAAGGACTCCTCGTATCAGGACGAATTTGTAAAGGCATATTGCCGAACGAGACCTGACATAAATGGAGCAGTTGCTCTGCGGCTTATCAAAAAAGATCTGATGTTTGCTTCGCTTATGCTTGCTACGGGAAAGTGCGATGGTATGGTGGCTGGTATAAGCAGCGCCACAGCCAGCGTTTTGCAGGCTGCCGGTCTCGGTGTCGGTTACGAGGAAGGCGTAAAAAATCCTTCCAGTTTTTTCATCATGGTTATACCTGAATTTAGAGGAGAAAAAGATAAAATCCTAATCTTTGCGGATTGCGCCGTAGTTATAAATCCAGATGCTGAGGCCTTAGCTAGGCTTGCTATTATGACCGCTAGGAATGCCGCGAAGCTAACTAATATTACTCCCAAAGTTGCATTTTTAAGTTTTTCAACTAAGGGAAGTGCGGTGAGTCCTGAGACAGAGAAGGTAAAGAAAGCTGCTGAAATTGCAAAGCAACTTGCGCCAGGCCTTTCTATAGACGGAGAATTGCAGGCAGATGCAGCTCTAATTCCAGAAGTTGCAAAGAAAAAATTGGGTGAAAGCCCGGTGGCCGGAGAAGCAAATGTGCTTATCTTTCCAGATTTAAACGCTGGAAACATCGCCTATAAACTCACTCAGTATCTCGCCAAAGCAAAAGCCATCGGCCCTATTATGCAGGGCTTCAAAAAACCGGTTAACGATTTATCCAGAGGCGCAAGCGTGGAAGATATTGTTCAGGTGGCAGCCATAACCGCAATTCGGGCAGGAGGCAATTGATGAAAGTACTGGTCATTAATTGCGGAAGCTCTTCCATAAAATACCGGCTTTTTGAGATGCCCGAGGAGAAACTTTTAGCCGAAGGCCTACTTGAGAGAATAGGCAAAGAAGATAGTCGGCTTATTCATAATACAGATAAAGGAAAGTATAATATAAACAAACCAGTAAAGAATCATAAGGAAGGACTTAAACTTATCATCGATGTTTTGAGCGACGAGAAAATAGGCGTAGTTAAAGACATAGCAGAAATCAAAGCTGTTGGGCACAGGGTTGTTCATGGTGGCGAGTCTTTCAGCGGGTCAATGGTGATTACGCCCGAAGTTATTAAGACAATAAAAGAATATTTTGACCTTGCCCCTTTACATAATCCACCTAACCTAGCTGGCATAAAGGCATCTATGGAAGAGTTGCCAAAGGTCATTAACGTAGGTTGTTTTGACACCGCTTTTCATCAGACCATCCCCGAAGTGGCTTATCTTTATGCGCTGCCATTTGAATTTTATAAAAAATATAGAATAAGGCGCTACGGTTTTCACGGTATTTCCCACAGGTATGTTGCTCGTCGATTTGCTCAACTCATTAAAAGACACAAATACAAAGTAAATTGCATTACCATTCATTTAGGCAATGGTTGCAGTATAACTGCTGTAAAGGATGGTAGGTCAGTTGATACCAGCATGGGTTTGACACCTTTAGAGGGTCTCGTTATGGGCACAAGGTGCGGCGATATCGACCCAGCTATTATATTTTATCTCGCTGATAAAAAGATGACGTTCGACGAGATAAACCAGCTATTAAATAAAAAAAGCGGTCTTTTGGGGCTTTCCGGGATTAGCAATGATGTCAGGGACCTTATCAAGAGAAAAGAAAAAGGAAATAAGATGGCAAAATTGGCACTCGATATCTTTGCCTACCGAGTGAAAAAATATATCGGTTCTTACCTGGCAGCTCTCGGCAAGTGCGACGCCATTATTTTTACCGGTGGCATTGGTGAAAATGCTCATAGTTTGCGGGATGAAATATGTTCTGGCCTTGAAACGCTCGGCATAAAATTGGATAAGGTAAAAAACAAGAAAACCGTTGGCCGCAAAGAGGGTGATATCAGCAAGAGAGATTCAAAGATAAAAATTTTTGTTATCCCAACTAACGAAGAGATAGGGATAGCCCGCGATACATATCAATTGGTTCAGGGGAGGAAATAGAATATGCAAATTTGCGTTTTCGAAGATAGGAAAGGTCCTGAAAAACTTTATCCTTTAACTTATTTGAGAGCTACATTCGAACTTAGATGCGGAAGGACCACATTGCTTGATAAGATAATCTCAGGGTTTAAAGATAAGAAGATCAATCTCTGGGTTAGGGATTGCCTTATCGAACTTACAAAAGAAAAATTTGATTATCCTGTCAACGATGTCGAAGCTTTAAAGAAGGATGATTTACTTTTTGTTTCAGGACGCCTTTTAGTTGATGAACGAATGGAATTTGAAACAAAAGAAGGCATATATTATGCGCGAGCAGAAGCGACAGAAGGAGGCGCTTTATATTCACCAGAGAATATCGCCTATATCTATGTAAAAAAAGAATCGCTGAAGGATTTGAGAGATCCCGTTGAGCATCTATTAGCTTTGCAGTTGCCAACCAAAGAAGTTCAAGTAACACTTATTAAATATCCTTGGGACCTCATAAATAATAATTCACATCAGATAGAATTCGATTTTAAAAGGCTTGGAAAAAGTTCAGCAAGTTTACCGGGATCGGTTGCGGTTGTAGGGGACAAGAATAAGATTTATATAGGTAAGGATGTAGAAATTTATCCCTGCTCGGTTCTGGAAGCCGTTCACGGGCCGGTCATTATTGAGGACGGCGCGAAGATTTTCCCTTTTAGCAGAATCGAAGGACCCGCCGTTATCGGTAAAGACGCTCAGATTTTTTCGGCCAAAATTAGAGAGGGCACAACTATCGGTGAGATGTGCAGGGTGGGTGGAGAAGTCGAAGAGAGCATTATGCACGGATATTCTAATAAATATCACGATGGTTTTTTAGGACATAGTTATGTCTGCGAGTGGGTAAATTTGGGAGCCCTAACAACCAATAGCGACCTTAAAAACGACTATAGTTCTGTTTCGGTCTATATCGGTGGAGAATTTGTGGACTCAAAGAGCACCAGGGTCGGCGCTTTTATCGGAGACCATGTCAAAACCTCCATCGGAACGCTTTTTAATACTGGTACAGTCGTCGGCTTAATGAGCATCGTCGTTGGCGGCGATGGTGTTTTACCGAAATTTATACCTTCTTTTTGTTGGTTTTTGAATAGGAAACCGACTAAAGGTTACGGCTTTGATATGCTCCTTGAAACAGCCAAGAAGGTTACTTCAAGGAGAGGTAGAGAGTTAACGCAGGCGCAGATAAAACTGCTTGAATTTGCAAAGGAATTAACCAAGGAAGAGACGCTGGCTCTAATAAAGAAAGCCAGAAAAGAATAAATTAATAATGGGGCAACTTAGAAAGGAGAAGAGATGGACGACATTCTTCAAAGGGTCAAAAAAGTAGTTGCGAAACAGTTAAAGGCAGATGAGAGCAAAATAACGGAGAGTTCGGATTTCGTCAAAGACTTAGGTGCCGAATCTATTCAGTCAATAGAACTGGTGGCAGCTTTCGAGGAAGAATTCGATATAGAGATGGATGAAAAAGCGGCACTGACCGTAAAGACGGTCGGTGGTGCTATGGAGTTTATCAAGAAAGCCATAGAAGAACAGAAATAATTTTGGCAACGTATCCACCGAATAAATACGCCCTTTAAAATGAAAGGGCGTTTTTATTTAAAATAAAAATGGATTTTTTAGGGCAAAATAAGATATAATAATCAAAAAGTAGAGGCAGGATATGAATAAGAAGAAAATTGGCACTTTTGTAGTTTTGTTAGTTGCGTTGTTCTGTTTTATGTCCATTGATGCGTTTGCTATCAATTGGCGTTACAATTTGTCCGAAGTCCTTAAGACCGCAAAGAGTCAACAAAAGCCAATTATGGTCGATTTTTACACCGAATGGTGTGGCTGGTGCAAAAAATTAGACAGCGATACTTACACAGATTCGGCAGTTAAGAAACTGGCGGAAGAGTTCATCTGCGTTAAGCTCGATGGCGACAAAGAGCGAGATTTAGTCCGGAAATATAACATAAGTGGTTATCCAACGATTATTTTTCTTAATCCCAACGGGACTGTCGTTAAACAGGTCGTCGGTTATGAAGGTCCGGCGGATTTTGCGAAAACGATGAAGGGTGTTTTAGAGAAGACGAAAAAACCCAGTGCTCCAGCTACAAAAATTACCGAGAAAATAAAAGAGGTTGTAAAGCCAAAGGAAACCGCGAAGCCAAAGGAAACCGCGAAAGGGCCTCCAAAAGAAACGCCAAAAGTCAGCATGGATTTTGTATACAATGGATATATTAAAAGCGGAGATGAATTAATAGCGCAGGTGAATTATCAAGGGAAAACTTATTTCGTTAAGAAAGGCGATACTTTCGAAGAATATAAAGCATTAGAGGTAGATACAAGTAAATTAGTTTTAGAAGGGAAGAAGGGGCGCCTGGAATTAGAATTTAAGAAACCGATTAAAGTCCGTTAAGACATAACAATCCCACAGGTTAGATATGTTTTGGAAGAGATTTTTTATCTTCATCGGCACAGTAATAATTTTAGCATTTCTTGCGCAATTAATCGTCGCGCCTTACCTTAAAGATATAATCGTCAGGAAAGCAAAGGATGTTTTAGGCGTTGAAGTTTCAGTTGGCAATTGTGCTTTGAGCATATTAAAGGGCAGAATAGTTTTAGAGGATGTAAACGTCCCAAGTCCCCAATATAAAGGTGAGTATTTAATTAAGGCGAAAGAATTAACAGTAGATTTCTATCTGATCCCGCTTTTATTTAAAAAGCAAGTTCTACAGGTTCTTTCATTAACCCAGCCGGAACTGATACTCCATCGAGACAAGAGTGGCACTTTGCAGTTTCCACAGTTTACAAAGCCGGAGGGCGAAAAGCAAACTCAAAAAGCAAAGTCCGAGATGCTCGTTAAAAGATTGTTAATAAAGAATGGGAGTTTGAAATTGGTTGATCACTCTGTCTCAACTCCGCCGACCGTTATAACGTTTTCGGATATAAACTGCGATATCGTAAATTCGTTGTCCCTTGCAGAAAGAAAGGTCCTCACCCATATAGATGCTAATGGTAAAATCGAGGAGGAGGGAAAATTCTCGGTAGATGTAAAGGGCAATTTCTTATCGAAGCCGAGAAGCTTTAACGGTGATATAAAAATTGAAAACGTATCGTTGTCGAAATTTACTCCATATTACGGCAAAAACCTATCGATTATCGTAAAGAGCGGAAGTCTGAATGTAGATTCTAAGGTATCGTGCGTAAAAGAAAATCTGGATACCCCTGTTAACGTAAGGATTGAAAATGTAGATATCGAGCCGATAGGCGACCCTTCGCAGACGATCCTTTTTGAGTTAAAGACGAGCGACGTCATCGAATTTCTGAAAGACGAGAATAACAGCGTGAAGTTCTCGTTTAATGTCACCGGCGATCTGAGCAAGCCCGATTTTAAGTGGGGTCCGGCGATACAGCGCGCATTAAGAGACGCTATGCTGCGCGCCTTTACAGAAGGCGTTGCGCGGTTATTGCAGAAGATGGTAAAACAGATAGGTGAGAAGATACTGGAGAAGCCGGCAGAGGTCGGCGGGCAGGTTGGGGAAATTATCGGCGGCGAGGCAGGCGAGAAAGCAAAGAAGATAGGGGAGCAGTTACAAAAGATACTTGGAAAATAGAATTGACTTATCACTTTGCAGCATTATATAATAAAAAAACAATGCCGAGGTAGCTCAGATGGTAGAGCGCGGGACTGAAAATCCCGGCGTGAGCGGTTCGATTCCGCTCCTCGGCACCATCAAAAATTAAAAGGAGGGAGAAGTAATGGCAAAAGTAGCAGCAAAAGCGGGGGCGAAGAAGGTCGTCTTCAAACTGATTGCCCCATACGCCAATAGCGTAAGCGTAGCGGGAGATTTTAATAATTGGGACGTCGATACCAATCCGATGAAGAAGGATTGGAAGGATGATTGGCAGGCAACCTTGAATTTAAAAGCTGGTTGTTATGAGTATAAATTTTACGTCGATGGAACCTGGCAAGATGACCCCTCCTGCGATAGTCGCGTTCCAAATCAATTCGGCAGCACAAACTGCGTAATCGAAGTAAAATAGCACCTCCTTAGTTTTTTATCTGCTGGCGTAGCTCAGTTGGTAGAGCAGCGGTTTCGTAAACCGCGGGTCGGGGGTTCGATTCCCTTCGCCAGCTCCAATTAAAAGAGGATTTGAATGGAGCGAGAGAGGATTTTCTGCTGAGGGCAGATGATCCTCTATTGGCGCAGAAGGGCTTAAAGTTTGGCGAGATTCAGAGAAGTTTTAAGAGAGCGGAATTTTTTTTTACTTTGGTTGGGACAGATAATCTCGCAATTTGGCGACAGGCTCAATCAGATGGCGCTTATTGCCATCGTATATAGCAGAGCCCCTGGCTCAGCCTTTGAACTTGCAAAACTCCTTTCTTTTACCATAATTCCTGCCTTCATAGTAAGCCCCATTGCAGGCGCATTCGTTGATAGATGGGACAGGAAGAAGACGATGATCGTATGCGATATTTTGCGCGGTCTGATTGTCCTTACGATTCCTATTGCGTTTTTGGCTCTGAAACCGTCCTTCCCGATATATATAGCTGTATTCCTCATATTTACAGTAAGCTGTTTTTTTCTACCCGCCAGACTTGCGATAATTCCTGATTTAGTCTCAGCGGACAGGTTGCTTGCTGCAAATTCGCTTTTTTCTCTTACTGGCATGATGGGTGCAATAGGCTGGTTCGTCGTCGGCGGGCTTTTAATTGAGTACTGCGGACTTAAGGGCGGACTATATTTAAATTCGCTAATCTATTTTTTATCGGCTTTGGCGATTACTTTTATCACCTGGAAGAAACGCCATCCCCAACAACGCTTAGATACAATTGAGATAAAAGAGATAATTAAAGTATCGCTTTTAACGGAGATCAAAGATGGTTTAAGGTATCTTCGTAATAATCGCGAGGTTAGATTTGTATTCAACATGATATTTATCTTGATGGCGGGAACTGGGGCTGCTTACGCGGTCGCCATCGTTTTCGTTCAAGAGGCAATGGGTTCTATTACCCGCGATTTAAGTTTGTTGGGGCTATTTTTAGGTGGCGGTTTTTTTGTGGGCTCCATTTTATACGGGAGAATCGGACATTGTTTTCCAAAGCCAAAAATAATTTTCGCTTGTTTAATCTTAAGTGGTATCACGATGTTTATCTTTACCGCGCTTTTAAGATGGACGGAATCTTTCGAGTTCGTCTATGTTATGGCTATGATATTAGGGTTGGTTGTTGCGCCGATCGGCATTTCAGCAAATACGCTCATTCACGAGGTTATCTTAGAGCGTATGCGTGGCAGGATTTTTAGCTCTTTGGGGATCGTGATGAATTTTGCGCTGCTTGTTTTTATGTTGATCGCATCGCGGCTTGCCGAGTATATCGATAGAAGTTGGATTTTGTATTCAGTCAGCATATTTTATGGTGTCTCCGGAATCTTAGGATTCATTTTAAGAAAGGATAGTTAAGATTATGGCTGATTATGACGTGGTTATTATCGGCGGTGGGCCAGCGGGATTGACCGCTGGAATATACACTGCACGGGCGCGCCTTAAGACGCTACTTTTAGAAAGATTATTTCCTGGGGGTCAAATTTTGACTTCTCCACTTGTTGAGAATTACCCGGGTTTTGCACGGGGCGTAACCGGAGAGGCAATAGTTAATGAAATGGTGAAACAAGCGACTCGGCTTGGTTTAGAGATCAAGACCGAAACCGCAATCTCAATCGAAGACCATGGTCAAGATGGTAAAGTTGTAAAGACCAACAGCGGTTCATATAAAGCCCTTGCGATAATTTTGACAATGGGAGCGGACCCAAGCAAGTTAAATGTGCCGGGAGAGGAAAAGCTGGAGGGAAAAGGCGTCTCGCATTGCGCCACTTGTGACGCTCCTTTATTTAGGGATAAGGAGGTAATCGTCGTAGGCGGCGGCGATACGGCTGTTGAGGATGCTATTTTTTTAACGACGTTCTGCCGACGCGTAAAGGTTGTTCATAGAAGGGACCAACTTCGTGCAACTAAGATACTTCAGGAACGCGCATTTCAGAATAAGAAGATAAATTTTATCTGGAATACAGTTGTGGCGGAGATATTAGGGCAGGACAAAGTCGAAAAGGTTAAATTGAAGAATGTAAAGACCGGTGAAGAAGCTATTGCGCCTACGGATGGAGTATTTGTTGGCGTAGGTTTAAGTCCCAATACGGATATCGTTAAAGGCCTCGTTGAGATGGACGAGAAGAATTACATCTTGACAAGTGATGATATGGTTACTTCGCGTGAGGGAATTTTTGCTGCGGGGGATTGCAAAAAGAGGTCCTTCCATCAGATGATAAATGCTTGCGGCGAAGGCGCAACCGCCGCCTATAGCGCTCAAAAATATATAGAGAATATCAGTTCTTGACATCGCTATTTTCGTTGGGATATAATTATTATACAAGCAACCGTGGAGGAAGATATGTCCGATGGGATTTTACACCTCACCGACGCAACCTTCGATAAAGAAATCGTCAATTCAAAGTCACCTGCCATAGTAGATTTTTGGGCGAGTTGGTGTTATCCCTGTAAGATGATAACACCAATTTTAGAGGAGATTGCGAAGGATTATTTTGGGAAGATAAAGGTCGCAAAACTAGATGTGGACGATAATATTTTGACTGCCACCCGTTTTAATGTTATGAATATCCCTACATTGATATTATTTAAGGACGGCAAAGAGAAGATAAGGGTCGTTGGCGTTACACCGAGGGAGGAGATCGCTAAGAAAATAGACGAGGTTTTAAAAGGCTAAATAAAAATGAACATCGCAGTCTTCTGTTCTGGGCAGGGGACAAATCTGCAGGTGGTAATCGATGCCGTTAAGAAGAGGCAAATAAAAGCGAATTTGAGCCTAGTGGTCTGTGACAATCCGAAAGCGTATGCGATACAGAGGGCGAAAAAGGCTCACGTTGAAGTCGCGTTAGTCGGCCCTAAAGAATTTCCGACGAAGGAAAAATTGGAAGGCGAGATAATTCGGCATCTTAAAAGAAAGAAGATTAGCTTAATCGTCCTTGCAGGGTTCATGAGGGTTTTAAGCCCTCAGTTTGTGCGAGAATATAAAAATAGAATTTTGAATATACATCCCGCGCTACTGCCTTCGTTTAGAGGGTCGCATGCTATAAAGGACGCTTTAAACTACGGCGTTAAGATAACAGGTCCAACGGTCCATTTCGTAACAGAGAAGGTCGATTTAGGGCCCATAATTCTACAGGCGGCTTGTCTTGTGAAAGACAGAGATACCGAAGATAGCCTATTAGCACGCGTCCATAAATTGGAACATAAGATTTACCCAAAAGCGATTAAGCTTTTTGTGGAGGGAAGATTGAAGGTCGTAGGTAGGAAGGTCAAGATTCTTTTAGGGCTGTTGCTAATCATGGGTTTTTTGGTCCCTGTTAACATCTCGGTATTTTGTGCCGAGGAAAAGGAATTCGTTGTGTACGACATTCGTATTCCTGTTTCGATATATTACGAGAACGGAGAGTTTCAAGACGTATCGCAGAAATCCCTTGTGAATTACAGCAACACCTATAAACCCGACGATTCCGATTACAGGCCGCTTACGAAGGAGGAATTTTCAGAGAGGAGATTAGATCTATATTTTCAGGCTGCCTCCGCAACCGCTGAATTATTAGATTCATTATATATGCCTTTTATGGCTGATGGGCTTTTCGAAATAATGGGTTATGGCTATAAATTTAAAGGATGTAGAGACCTATTAAAGACGAAATATAATTTACATTTCGATATTAGCGATAGCGAGGCGTTTATAACGTATAAGAAGAGATACTGATTCGAATCTAATGTCTATAAAATTTGGCACCTCTGGTTGGCGTGCAGTAATTGCCGATGAATTTACCTTCCCAAACGTAAGAGTAGTTTCCCAAGCGATAGCGGATTACGTTAAACCGAATTCCCTTCGCAGGCAAAGTCCGCTCCAAATCATAATCGGTTACGATACGCGCTTCAATTCCAGGGAATTCGCTTTATCTGCCGCAAATATACTCGCCTCAAATGGTATTAAGGTGCTATTGACGAATCGGGATACACCTACGCCTGTGATCTCTTTTCAAATAATAGATAAAAAGACAGACGGTGCTATAAATATAACCGCAAGTCATAATCCGCCAGAATATAACGGCTTGAAATTCTCGCCTAGCCATGGAGGTCCGGCAGCGCCGGCTGTTACGAAAGATATAGAAAAGCGTATCGCAAATATTAAGGGCAAAGTTGAAGAGGCTTCACCCAGCAAATTTAAATATCCCGTTGAAGAATTCGACCCTAAGGTAAGATATGTCGTTAGGATAAGAGAGCTTGTTCGTTTAACCGTGATAAAAAAAGCAAAATTAAAAATTATCGTTGATTTAATGCACGGGACTGGTCGAGGATATTTAGATGATATCCTTAAAGGCGTTTGTTGTAAAGTCGAGGTATTAAATGAAAATTTAGACCCGCTGTTCGGAGGGCATCCTCCTGAGCCGGCTAGAGAAAATCTAGATAAGTTGATAGCCGAAGTTAAAAAGAGAAAGGCGGACTTGGGCCTTGCGCTCGATGGAGATGCGGATAGATTTGGAATAGTGGACGAGAGAGGCGGATTTTATACGCCAAACGAGATCATAGCGCTTCTATTCAAACATTTAATCGATACGCGGCCGCGTCTAAAACAGGTCGCCCGTACCCATTCGACCACTACATTAATCGACAGAATTGCAAAAAGGTATGGGATTGAAGTGGTTGAGACCCCCATCGGATTTAAATATATAGGCGAGATTTTATTAAAGGGAAATTGCATCATCGGCGGTGAGGAATCTGGCGGGCTATCGATTGCGAACCACCTTCCTGAGAAAGATGGCATCTTAGCGTGCCTTCTTGTTGTCGAGATGGTTGCTATGCAGAGGAAAAAGTTAAGCCGTATTTTAAATGATTTATATCGAGAATTTGGTAGAACTTATCCCGGCAAATTAAACTTTACATTAAAGGATGATGAGAAATCACGGTTGCTCGATATGCTCGATAGACGCCCCCCAAAGGCAATCGCCGGTTTAAGAGTTTCCGTATCGAATAAGACGGATGGTTATAAATTTGTCCTCGAAGATTTAAGCTGGGTACTGATACGCCCCTCCGGAACAGAACCTTTAGTACGCTGCCATTTTGAAGCGCCCACACAAAACAGTACTAAAAGGCTCGGCCGTTATTGCCAAAATCTTATAAGCTCCTTTAAATTACCAATAAAAATAGCCACTCCCCCTGAGGAGGATTAAATTTATTGACATTTGTCGTCGGATATCATATATTATAGGCTATGCCAAAAATACGTAAAACAACTATCTCAAAAATTGTAGCCCGCGAAATATTAGACTCACGTGGAAATCCTACCGTAGAAGTCGATTGTATTTTAAGCGACGGCACATTGGGTCGCGCTGCAGTCCCTTCCGGCGCATCGACGGGTGAGCAAGAAGCGCTTGAACTGCGCGATGGGAATAAAGTCCGATACTTAGGGAAGGGCGTATTAAAGGCCGTCTGTAATACGATGGATGTAATCGGTCCAAATATAAAGGGCAAGGACCCATTCGATCAAAAATCGCTCGATAAATTCTTGATAGAGTTAGACGGCACACCAAATAAATCGAGGCTCGGAGCAAATGCAATCTTAGGCGTCTCGCTCGCTGTAGCAAAAGCAGCTGCGAGTTCGAAGGGTTTACCTTTATATAAATATTTAGGTGGCACAGAAGCGGTTACGCTTCCGGTTCCTCAAATGAATATCGTAAATGGCGGCCTGCACGCGGACAATAATTTAGACCTGCAGGAATTTATGATCGCACCTATTGGTGCGCCTAATTTTAAAGAGGCGCTTCGGATGGGTGCCGAGGTTTTTCATAATTTAAAGTCAATACTAAAAAAGCGTGGGTGTGCTACGTCGGTAGGAGATGAGGGTGGTTTCGCCCCAAATCTAAAATCGAACCGCCAGGCGATCGAGGTAATTTTGGAGGCGATAACCGTTGCGGGATATAAAAGAGGAAAGGATATTTACATTGCGCTTGATGCGGCCTCATCCTCATTTTATAAAGATGGGAAATATATATTGCGTTCTGAAACGCCGTCGGAAAAGTCCTCCGATGATATGATTAAATTTTATTCGCAGTGGGTTGAAGATTATCCAATTGCGTCTATCGAAGATGGCTTGGCGGAGAACGATTGGAGTGGTTGGAAGAGTTTTACAGTAGAATTGGGCGACAGAGTTCAGTTAGTCGGCGACGACCTATTCGTTACAAATATAAAGTGGCTTAAGAAAGGAATCGATGAAAGTTGCGCAAATTCTATTTTAATTAAAGTAAATCAAATTGGAACGCTAACCGAAACTTTAGACGCTATTGAACTTGCAAGGAAAAACAGATATACAGCGATAATCTCGCACCGCTCGGGTGAGACCGAGGACACGACGATTTCGCATTTGGCAGTTGCAACAAATGTTGGGCAGATTAAAACAGGTTCGTTATCCAGAAGCGAAAGGATAGCCAAGTATAACGAACTCCTGCGCATCGAGGAAGAGTTGGGAAAGTCAGCGGTTTACGGAGGCAAGTTGTGGCAAAGAAGAAAGTAATCTGGACCCTTTTTTTAGCATCGGCAGCGCTTGTAATAATATTTTTGCCTGGTATGTCACGATATCGCCAATTGAAGGCTCGCCAAGCGAAATTGGACGATAGGATTGAAAAATTAAAAAAGTCGGAACTCGATTTGCGCAGAGAACAGGAGAAACTTCAGAAGGATCCTACCTATATAGAAAAGGTTGCACGCGAGAAACTCCTCGTTACTAAGAAGGGCGAGACGATTGTAAGGGTTGAAGATAAGGATGCAGAGTAACGAAGACGGGCAAGGTCCAAGCAATTTAAGTCAGGTATTAAATCAAATCCTAAAAGTAGGCGATACGGTCGAGGCGGAGGTAGTACGGATTACCGATTTCGGCGCATTTGTTAAATTTTTAAATGGTAAAAAGGGCCTGATACACATTTCGCAGATTTCGGATTCATACGTAAAGAACGTAAACGACCATTTAAGGGTCGGCGATAAAGTTAAGGCAAGGATAAAGACGGTCTCGTCTGAGGGAAAGATAGACCTCACGCTAAAGGAACAAAAAGAGCCACAGGTAACTCAAATACAACGCACAGAAGATAGCCGTCGCGGTGACCCGGCTCAATTCCCAAAGGATAAAGCTTTCAAGTCCTCCACCTTCGAAGAGAAATTAAAACAATTCCTCAAAGCGAGCGAAAAACGGCAAGTGGATTTAAGGAAGCACTTCGAGGAAAAACGCGGCAAGAGCAGATATTAATCTAAGCCCATATGATAACCGTTGTTGGAAGCTCCAATACAGATTTTTGTGTAAAGGTTGACCGCCTTCCTAAAAGAGGCCAGACAGTTTTGGGTAGCGACTTTATAATTGCAGCCGGCGGGAAAGGCGCAAATCAAACAGTTCAAATTGCGAAGTTAGGTAGCGAGGTTGCTTTTGTCGCGCGGATTGGATGCGATTATTTCGGGGATAAGTCGGTCGAGCATTTTAAAAAGCTAAGAATTAATACCAGATATATCATTCGCGATAGAAAACATCCTTCTGGTGCAGCGGTAATTTTCGTTGATAAAAGCGGCGGAAATCAAATCGCGGTCGCGCCGAGTTCGAATAGATTTTTAAGTGTAAGCGATATAAAAAGGGCAAGCGTCGTAATAAGGCGTTCTAAAGTACTGTTATTGCAACTTGAGGTTCCACTCGATGCGGTTAAAAAAGCGATCGAGATTGCGAAAAAGATGGACGTCAAGGTGATTTTAAATCCGGCGCCGTTTAAGAAGTTAGATAACGCTTTGTTAAAGAAGGTTGACATTTTAGTTCCTAATGAGACCGAGGCAGAGGAGTTAACCAGCGTAGAGGTAAAGGATATAAATTGCGCAGTTAAAGGGGGACGAATCCTCTTGAAAAGAGGCATTAAATTTGTTATAATTACACTCGGTAGTTTAGGGTGTGTTTTAATAGATAAATCTGGTGTAGAACATTTGCCAGCGCCTAAGGCAAATGTGATAGATACAACGGCGGCTGGCGATTCTTTCTGTGGGGCATTAGCGGTTGCGGTTTCCGAGGGTAAGAATTTAATCGAGGCTGCAAGGTTTGCAAATTGTTGTGCAGCGATTTCAGTAACTCGTCTCGGCGCCCAACCATCGCTACCGAATAGAAGAGAAGTAATATCGTTCTTTAAAAGATGAACTACCGCGGGGTGGAGCAGCCTGGTAGCTCGCAAGGCTCATAACCTTGAGGTCGGCCGTTCAAATCGGCCCCCCGCTACCAAATATAAAGGCGAAGCAAAAAAGCTTCGCCTTTATTATGTGTTAAGTGGCATATATTGTGGTGAAATAATTTGACACCACAAGCGAATTGTGGTATAAAATAATTCTAAAGCATCCCACAAAACTTATAATCCTCATCAATGAATAGTAAAAAGATATCCCACAGATTATCCTTTATGGAGGTCAAATGATAGAAAGATACACTCTCCCCCGCATGGGAAAAATTTGGGAAGACCAGAATAGATTCCAGAAGATGCTCGATGTTGAGATAAAAGCGTGCGAGGCATTTGCGAAGAGGGACTTAATTCCCAAAAGTGCACTTTCAGAGATAAAGAAACGTGCGAGGTTTGATATCGAACGGATAAAGGAGATCGAGAAAGATACTAAGCACGATGTGATAGCGTTTATAATGAACGTCTCCGAAAACGTAGGTGATGCGGCTAAGTATGTCCATATGGGATTGACCTCAAACGATGTATTAGATACCTCGCTTTCGCTTTTGATGAGGCAGGCAGCGGATTTATTGCTTGAGGATTTAAGGCGGTTAAATATAGCGCTCGCGAAGAAGGCGAAGAAATACAAGAATACGGTGTGCGTCGGAAGGACACACGGCGTTCATGCGGAACCGACAACATTTGGATTAAAATTTGCGCTGTTTTACGCAGAGACTGAGCGCAATATCGAAAGGCTCAAGCAGGCAAGGGAAGTTATAAGTTATGGAAAATTATCAGGCGCTGTTGGGACTTTTGCGAATGTTGACCCTGCGGTTGAGGAATATGTTTGTAGGAAGTTGGGATTAAAGCCAGCGCCGATATCGACGCAAGTTTTGCAACGCGACCGCCACGCCCAATTTTTGACAACGTTGGCGATAACTGGAAGTTCGCTGGAAAAGTTCGCGACAGAAATCAGGAATTTGCAACGAACGGAGATTTTGGAAGCGGAGGAATATTTCTCGGCGGAGCAGAAAGGTTCATCGGCAATGCCGCATAAACGAAACCCAATTACCTGCGAGCGAGTCGCGGGATTAGCGCGGGTTTTGAGGGCAAACGCACACGCGGCCATGGAAAATATCTCGCTATGGCACGAACGGGATATCACGCACTCATCTGTCGAGCGGATTATAATTCCGGATTCATGCATACTTTTGGATTATATGATCGATACATTCGTAGATATCGTTTCACATCTTTTGGTCTATCCAGAAAGGATGATTGAAAATTTGAATAAAACCAAGGGCTTGATATTTTCGCAAAGGGTCTTGCTCGCGTTGATAGATAAGGGTTTGTCCCGCCGTGAGGCGTACGATTTAGTTCAAAGATGCGCGATGAGGGTTTGGAAGGAGAACGTAGATTTCGTGGCGATACTGATGGAGGACAATGACATCGCACGCTTCCTTACGCACGAGGAGATTGAGTCCTGCTTCGACCTGGGCTATTATACAAAAAATGTGGATAAGATTTATAAACGCTTAAGGCTATGATTAAAGAGAATGTCTTGTTAACAACGGAGGGCATCCCGTTAAAACTTTACAAGTGTGGCAAAGTAAGGGATGTTTACGAAGTCGATGATAAACTTCTAATCGTGGCAACGGATAGGATTTCGTGTTTCGATGTGGTATTGCCCGACGGAATCCCATATAAGGGAAAGGTGTTAACTCAGATTTCAAAATTCTGGTTTGAATTTACGAAGGATATCATCAATAATCACGTAATTGCATTTGAGTTAGAGCCGCTTCGAGAAAAACTTGGCGATTCAATAAATATTTTAGAAGGCCGCTCGATATTGGTTAAAAAGGCAAAGCCGATTGCGATAGAATGCGTGGTAAGGGGTTATTTATCCGGCTCGGGATGGAAGGAATATAAAGATAGTAGCGAAGTCTGCGGGATAAAATTACCAAAAGGATTAAAGGAATCGGATAAATTGCCCGAGCCCATATTTACCCCTGCAACGAAAGAGGATGTCGGGCACGATATAAACGTGACTGAAAATTATACGAGGAAGAAGATCGGTGATAGGATTTTCGATATGGTCAAAAGCAAAAGTATAGCGATATACAAAAAGGCGGCTGAGTATGGAGAATCGAAAGGGATAATAATCGCCGACACGAAATTCGAATTCGGAATATCAAACGAAGGCAAAATCATTTTAATCGATGAACTACTTACGCCTGATTCCTCGAGGTTTTGGCCGAGGGATAAATATAAACCAGGAGGCCCGCAACCAAGTTTCGATAAGCAGTTCGTCCGGGATTATTTAGAGGGATTAGATTGGGATAAAACACCTCCTGCACCGAATTTGTCCGAGGAGATAATCCAGAAGACCAGCCAAAAATATCTTGAAGCGTTGAAACGACTTACCGGCAAGGAACTTACGTGATCTGGCGAGTTGAAGTAAAAAATAAAAAAGGAATTTTCGACTCAACCGGCGAAGGCATAAAGAAAGACATCGCTGACTTAGGGATTTCCGGCGTTGAGTCAGTTCAGGTAGTGCAAATTTATATTATTGAAGGAGATATTAAAAAGGCGCAGATTAGGAAGATAGCGCAAGCGCTGTTGGCAGACCCTATAACGCAGGAATATTCCCTTAGGGACAGTCCCCTTATAGATAAGAAAGCCGGCGGACGGGGACAGTCCCTTGTCGAAGTCGCCTATAACCCCGGCGTTATGGACCCTGTTGAGACAAGCGTCAAAAAAGGGATATTAGATTTAGGCATTAAAGGCGTAAATTCCGTCAAGACCGCAAAAAAATATATTATAAATGGCAAGGCCTCAAAAAGCGATTTAAACATAATAAGTGAAAAATTACTATACAACCGTGTTATACAGCATATTGTAAAAAGCCCCGATTCGTATACCACAAGACGCCCGCCAAAATATCATTTCAAATTAATCACGGTCGATTTACTAAACGCATCGGATAAGGAACTGGAAAGGATAAGCTACAAAGGCCAGCTTTTCTTAAATTTGACCGAGATGCGGCAGATTAAGGATTATTTCTCGCGGCTCGGCCGAAATCCAACAGATTCAGAGTTAGAGACCTTAGCGCAGACTTGGTCTGAACATTGCAGGCACAAGACATTACGGGGGCTAGTCGATTATAAATATAACGGCAAGACCCATCGCATAGATAATCTGTTGAAGCAGACGATAATGAAGGTAACAGAGGAACTCAAGGAACCCTGGTGCGTCTCTGTGTTTAAAGATAATTCCGGCGTTATAAGGTTTGATGGAAATTACAACGTCTGTTTTAAGGTTGAGACGCATAATCATCCCTCCGCGATCGAACCTTACGGTGGGGCGAACACAGGGATAGGAGGAGTGATTCGGGACCCATTGGGAACCGGTTTGGGCGCGAAACCAATTTTAAGTACCGACGTATTTTGTTTTGCAGAACCCGATTATCCTTTTGATAAATTGCCGCTAGGGGTGTTGCATCCGAAGAGGGTTATGAAAGGGGTTGTCGCTGGCGTGCGCGACTATGGAAATAAAATGGGGATTCCAACGGTAAACGGCGCGGTGCTTTTTGACAATAGATATTTAGGAAATCCTTTGGTCTATTGCGGAAATGTGGGTTTAATTCCAAAGGATAAATCTTTCAAGGTAGTTAGAAGTCGAGATTTAGTTGTATTAGTTGGCGGTAGGACTGGGCGCGATGGGATTCATGGGGCGACATTTTCATCAGGAGAATTGACCGCGCAATCAGAACAGGTTTCGGCGCAGGCAGTTCAGATTGGAAACCCGATAGAAGAGAAGAAGATGGTCGATTGTATATTGAAGGCACGCGATAGAAATTTATACGATGCTATTACAGACTGTGGCGGAGGCGGTTTATCGAGCGCCGTCGGGGAGATGGGTGCTGACACCGGCGTAAAGGTAGATTTGGAAAAAGTTCCCTTAAAATATGAGGGATTAAATTACGCCGAGATTTGGATTTCGGAGGCGCAGGAGCGGATGATCTTGGCGGTTCCGAAGAATAAGATTAAAGCGCTTAAGGAGGTCTTTAACAAAGAGGATGTTGAGGCGACAGTGATAGGCGAGTTTACGAATAATAAAAGATTGATGCTTCGTTATCAGGGAAAGACGGTTTGCGACCTTGAAATGGAATTTTTGCACGATGGGCTTCCGAGGATTGTCCGAAAAGCTCATTGGAGGAAACTTAAACGTAAAGAACCATACTTTGCTTGTCCTAAGGATTTGACGCCATATTTGATGAGGATCTTATCGAGCTGGAATGTGTGCAGCAAAGAATGGATTGTAAGACAGTACGACCACGAGGTTCAGGGCAGCTCCGTTATTAAACCACTGGTGGGCGCGAATAACGATGGTCCCTCTGATGCAGCGGTTGCAAGGCCGATTTTAAGCTCGAAGAGGGGCATTGCAATTTCAAACGGCATAAATCCAAAATATGGCGAGATAGACCCATACTGGATGGCAGCATCGTGTATCGATGAGGCATTAAGGCAGATTATTGCTGTCGGCGGGAACTTGAAAGAGATAGCTTTATTAGATAATTTCTGTTGGGGCGACACCAACCAACCTAAACAGCTCGGAAGTTTAGTCCGCGCCGCCTTTGGTTGTTACGATGTCGCAAAGGATTATGGGGCGCCTTTTATTTCGGGGAAGGACAGTTTACATAACGAATACATATTTGGAAAGAGGCGGGTTTCGATTCCGGCGACGCTTTTGATTTCAGCGATCGGCGTTATAGATGATGTTACGAAGACGGTTACGATGGATTTTAAAGAACCGGGCAACCTGATTTATATCGTTGGGGATACGTATGATGAGATGGGGGGTTCCCATTATTATGCTGTTCTAGGAGCGGTTGGAAATTCTGTTCCAGAGGTTAATGCCAAACGCGGCAGAAGATTGATGGATAAGTTAAGTTGCGCCATAAGGGATAGTTTAGTTAAGGCCTGCCACGATTGCTCCGAAGGTGGAATTGGAGTTGCTGTCGCTGAAATGGCTTTTGCAGGTGATCGGGGAGCCCAGATATATTTAAATAAAGTGCCGTTTCGTTTAAAACATAAACGTGGCGATTTAAGGCGCGGCGATTATATCTTATTCTCAGAGTCGAACACGCGATTTATCGTTGAAGTGAGAGAGAAAGACCGTAAGGATTTCGAGAGGACGATGAAGGGTATTGCAATCGGTTTAATCGGAAGAGTTCAATATAGAAAAAATTTGATCGTGTATGGGTTGTATAACAAAACAGTTGCTCGCGCACAATTGAATAGACTAAAAGAGGCGTGGCAGAAGCCGTTAAGATGGTAGCGGTAAAAAGAAAAGTTAAAGTTTTGGTATTGCGTGCGGCAGGGACGAACTGCGATTACGAAACCGCCTTCGCATTTGAATATGTTGGCGCAAAAGCAGAGTTGGTTCATATAAATCAGTTAATAAGAAAAGAGGTGCGGCTTAAAGATTTCCATATACTTGTCTTTCCCGGTGGTTTTACCTATGGCGACGATATAGCATCCGGGAGAATTTTAGCGAATGAGGTGAAGTATAAATTGAGGGGTGAGATGGAGAGATTTGTCAGGGATGGAAAACTTATCATCGGAATCTGTAACGGCTTCCAAGTACTAGTTAAATCGGGACTTCTTCCGGGGAAAGATGGGATGGGCGAGGAATCGGAGGTGTCTCTTACCATAAATGATTCCGGAAGATTTGAGGATAGGTGGGTATATTTAAAAATTCAAAATTCAAAATTCAAAAATCAAAAATGTATTTGGACGCAAGGGCTCGATGAAATAATTTATTTACCTATTGCGCATGGCGAGGGCAAGTTCGTTCCGAAAGACGATGAAGTATTGGATAGATTATGGGCAAATGGTCAAGTCGTATTTAGATATGTTGACCGAGATGGAAGATTGGCGGGATTTCCCTGGAATCCGAACGGTTCGGTCGGAAATATCGCAGGGATATGCGACGCTACGGGCAGAATTTTTGGACTTATGCCGCATCCGGAGCGACACATCTTTGCAACACAGCATCCGCGGCGGTCGAGAGGCGAAGCGAAAGGCGAAGGCGATGGCGTGGCGATTTTCCGTAACGGCATAAAAAATGTATAACGCTTTTAACCAGAGGCGAAAATGGATGATGGAATAAAAGAGAATTGTGGGCTGTTTGGGGTTTATGGGCATAAAGAGGCAGCGAAGCTTACGTTTTTAGGTTTGTACGCGCTTCAACATCGCGGTGAGGAATCAGCTGGGATTGCGACTTTCGACGGAAATTCAATATATTCGCATAAAGGAATGGGATGGGTCTGCGATGTATTTGACGAGGAGAAGGTAAGCAAGCTGCAAGGGCATATTGCGATAGGACATGTTAGATATTCGACAACAGGTTCTACGACATTGAAGAACGCGCAACCGGTAGTCGTAGATTATTCTCGCGGGACGGTCGCAATTGGACACAACGGCAATTTGGTAAATGGAGTGCTTCTTCGGGCGGAACTTGAGGCGCGCGGCTCAATATTTCAAACCACGCTTGATTCCGAAATAATAATCCATCTTATGGCAAGGCCTGAACACAAAAATTTTGAAGAAGCTCTGATAAGTACGTTAAAACAGATCGAAGGAGCATTTTCGCTGGTTATTTTAAAAGAGGACCAGCTGATTGGCGTGCGCGACCCTTATGGATGGAGACCATTATGCTTAGGAAAATTGGACGGGGCTTATATTTTGGCGAGCGAGACCTGCGCCTTGGATTTGATCGAAGCAGAATTCATAAGAGAACTTGAGCCGGGAGAGATATTGATTATTAATAAAAAAGGCCTGCGTTCTCTAAAACCGTTCGGCAAAGGTAAAAGAATAGCGCATTGTATATTTGAACATATTTATTTCGCAAGGCCTGATTCTTACATATTCGGCGAATACGTCCACCTAGTAAGGCAAAATTTGGGGAAAAAACTTGCTGAAGAATATCCTGTCGATGCGGATTTGATAATTCCCATACCAGATTCAGGAACGCCTGCCGCTTTGGGGTTTTCACATCGTTCAAAGATACCGCTCGAAATGGGGATAATCAGGAACCACTATGTCGGAAGGACGTTCATTCAGCCTTCGCAACATATACGAGATTTCAACGTCAAGGTGAAATTCAATCCTATAAAGGGGCTTTTAAAAGGAAAGAGAATAATCGTCGTCGACGATTCAATAGTTCGAGGAACAACTTCAAGGGCGAGGTTGAAGAATCTATTTTCAACAGGTGTCAAAGAAGTTCATATGAGGATCTCTTGTCCCCCGATTAAATATCCTTGTTTTTATGGAATCGATTTTCCGACGAGGAAAGAATTGATTGCGGCAACGCATCCCATTGAGGAGATTCGAAAATTTTTAGGCGTGACGACACTTGGCTACCTTTCATTGGAAGGATTGTTAAATTCTGTATCTTGTCCAAAGAATTATTGCACAGCATGTTTTACCGGCGATTATCCTGTGCCGTTTGGCGGTGAGGGCGATAAATTCGCAACAGAATATAAGGGGTATTAAAAGAAGATGGGGCTGACTTATAAAAGTGCAGGGGTGGATATAGATAAGGCGAATATTTTTGTTAAGGCGGTAAAAAAACTTGTAAGGTCGACAGCCAGGCCAGGCGCTACAGGGAGGATAGGTGGTTTCGGCGGGACATTCGAATTGAAATTGGTGAAATATAAGAATCCTATTCTAGTTTCATCGACGGATGGCGTAGGTACAAAATTGAAGGTCGCCTTTTTAGTCAATAAACACGATACGGTTGGAGTCGATCTCGTTGCGATGAACGTAAATGACATTGTAACTTACGGTGCCGAGCCGTTATTTTTCTTGGATTATATCTCGACGGGGAAAATAGATAAAAAGATATTAGTTGATGTCGTAAAGGGGGTTGCCGAAGGTTGTCGAGAAGCAGGTTGTGCATTAGTTGGAGGAGAGACGGCCGAGATGCCTAGTTTTTATAAAGAGGGCGAATACGATTTGGCTGGATTTTGCGTCGGGGTGACAGAGAAGGACGAGATCATAGATGGCTCAAAGATAAGAGTCGGCGATATCGCATTAGGGCTTGAATCAAATGGACTTCATTCGAATGGTTACTCTTTAGTAAGGCGAATTTTTTCGCAGTCGAAATTAAAGTCGCTTTCGAGGGAATTGTTAAAACCCACGAGAATTTATGTAAAGCCGATTTTGGCCTTGAGGAAAAAGGTTAAAATAAAAGGCATTGCTCACATCACAGGCGGCGCATTTTTAGAGAAGGTTCCGAGGATAATCCCTAAGGATAAATCTATTGTAATAGTAAAGGGGAGTTGGCCTGTGCCGAATATATTTAAATTGATAGAAAAACAAGGAAAGGTTGCGGAGCGAGAGATGTTCCGCACATTTAATATGGGTTTAGGGATGATCGTCGTAATTTCTCCAAAAGATTTCAAGACGGCGAAGGATTTATTGGCACATTTCGGAATAAAATCTTGGATCGTCGGCTCAATTTTGAAAGGCAAAGGCGAAGTAAAGATCATATGAAGATTTTAGTTATAGGTTCAGGCGGGAGGGAGCATGCTATTGTATGGAAATTGGCGCAGTCAAAGAGCGTCGATAAGATTTATTGTACGCCGGGGAACGGGGGAATTGCTCAACTTGCCGAATGTGTCGAAATAAAGGCGGATGATATCGATGGGTTAGCTGAGTACGCGACAAAGGAAAGGATAGATTTGACGGTAGTAGGCCCCGAGACACCACTTGCCAAAGGCATCGTGGATAAATTTAATTCAAAGGGCTTGAAGATTTTTGGGCCGACTAAAAAAGCTGCACAGATAGAATCGAGCAATGTATTTATGAAGATGTTGATGAGAAAACTAAGGATTCCGACCGCTTCCTTTGAGGTTTTCGATAACAGCGCTAAAGCTAAAAAATATATAAATTGTTTAAGTGGTAAGTTCGTGATAAAAGCCGATGGGCTTGCGGGCGGCAAAGGCGCTATTGTTTGTCAGACGAAAGACGAAGGATTAAAGACCATAAACGCAATTATGGAAGAGAAAATTTTTTCAGATGCTGGAAATCGAGTGATAATAGAAGAGCGTTTGGAGGGTGAGGAGGCATCGATTATCGTCGTGACCGATGGCAAGGATATAGTGCCGCTTGCATCCAGTCAGGACCACAAGAGGGTTTATGATGGCGATACAGGTTTGAATACGGGCGGTATGGGAGCTTATTCGCCTGCGCCTGTTATTTCAAATGAGATTTTTGATAAGATAATGAAAGAGATAATAATGCCGGCGATAGATGGGTTGCGTGACGAAGGAGTTCCTTATCAAGGTGTTTTATACGCTGGAATTATGATGACCAATTCAGGCCCTAAAATTTTGGAATTTAATTGTCGGTTTGGAGACCCGGAGACGCAGGCGGTTTTCCCTAGGTTAAAAAGCGACTTAGTGGAGTTGATAGATGCCTCGGTCGACGAAGAAATAGATACGATTTCGCTGGAATGGGACAAAAGGCCGTGCGTTTCTGTCGTCATTTCATCCGAGGGCTATCCAGGAACTTACAGAACTGGACTTGAGATAGAGGGATTAGAGTCGATAAAAAAATTGAAAGATATTTATGTATTTCATGCGGGGACTAAGAAGGCGGACGATAAAATTGTAACATCAGGAGGAAGGGTTTTAAATGTAACGGCATTAGGCCGTAATATAAAAGATGCTATTGACAGATGCTACGAAGCAGTTAACCTGATTCACTTTGAAGGGATGCATTTTAGGAGGGACATAGGTTTTAGGGCGCTTAAGTATGTAAGGGTATAACGTCCAAAGGAGAGGGATATGAGGAAGATAAAAGTCGCGGTCGTAATGGGTTCCGATTCGGATTTGTCAACGATGGAGGAGGGGTTGAGGGTATTCAGGGATTTTGGCGTGCCGTATGAATTGAAGATACTTTCAGCACACAGAAGTCCTGCCCTTGTCAATTCCTTTGCGAAGTCGGCCGAAAGGCACGGCGTAAAAGTTATAATAGCCGGCGCTGGCGGTGCAGCACATTTAGCAGGCGTAATTGCCTCGCTTACTCGATTGCCCGTGATAGGGGTTCCAATGGAGACGCAGAGTTTAAAGGGGATAGATTCCCTTTTCTCGACGGTGCAGATGCCATCGGGCGTTCCTGTTGCTGCTATGGCGATAGGCAAGGCGGGCGCAAAAAATGCAGCGATATTTGCTCTCCAAATTTTAGGGATTACGGATTCAAAAATTGCGAAAAAGTTAGTTGCGTTCAAAAAGCATTTAGCGGCACAAGTTGTGGCGAAGAATATCAAACGTAGATGAGGACACAGTTAGTGAAGGTAGATTCGACTCAACCCGAAGCAGCTAAGATTAAGAAAGCAGCTTTAATTTTAAGAAATGGTGGATTGGTGGCATTTCCGACAGAGACCGTTTATGGCTTGGGCGCGAATATGCTCGATAAAGATGCGATTAAAAAGGTTTATCGCATAAAAAATCGCCCTGAGGGCAAGCCGCTAACGATTCACATAGCGGATGTTAAGATACTTAAAAAGATGGTTGGAAGGATACCGTCAAATGCAAAGAAGTTGATAGCCAAATTTTGGCCTGGTCCTTTGACGTTGGTATTAAGAGATAAGGCCAGTAAGAAAACGGGTTTCCGAATCCCGGATAATAGGATAGCGTTTTTATTGATAAAGGAAGCGGCTGTTCCGGTTGTGGCGCCGAGCGCAAATATTTCTGGCAAACGGCCGCCGACGGATGCACAAGAAGTTTTAAAGAATTTAAGCGGAAAAATCGAGATGGTGCTCGACGGTGGCAAAACGCAAATCGGCGTCGAATCAACAGTGGTAGATTTAAGCGGACGGCAATACAAAATCTTACGCGAAGGCGCCATTTCCGGAGAGAAAATCAAAGAAGCACTTAGATGATCAAATCGATCCTTATAGTTTGTACTGGAAATTCCTGCCGCAGCGTTATGGCCGAAGGGCTCTTGCAAAAATTTTTAAAAAGCAAAAATTGCGAAGACATAAAGATAATTTCTGCTGGGATCGGCACGATGCCGGGGATGATGGCAAGTCCTAACACTATTGAAGTAATGAAACAAGAAGGGATCGATGTCTCCGACCATCGGGCGCAATTGGTGACGGAAGATATGATTAAAGATGCGGATTTGGTTTTGGGAATGGAGCCTATCCATGTATCTACGGTTTTAAGTATGGTGCCAGAGGCGAAGGACAAGGCATCTCTTCTGTTGGAATATGCCTATGAAAACGAAAATGATAAGCCAACGAATATTGCAGTATTAGATCCTATTGGTAAACCAAAGGAAGTTTATGAGTCGGTTTTGATGACGATAAAAGATGCAATGGAAAGGCTGGTAAAGAGAATATGCGAATCGCGATAGGTGCCGATCACGGCGGATTCGAATTGAAATCAAAGTTAATAAAATATTTAAGGAGAAAAGGATACTCTGTTAAGGACTTCGGTACGTATTCGCCTCAAGTCTGCGATTATACTAAATATGGATTCATCGTTAGCCGTGCAGTCGGGAGCGGCAAATATTCGCGCGGGATTTTAATTTGTAAAAGCGGCATTGGGATGTCAATCGTCGCGAATAAAATTCATGACGTTCGAGCGGTTGTGGCCCACGATACTAAAGTTGCGAAGTTCTCCCGCGAACATAACGATTCAAATATAATCGTATTCGGTTCAAAATTTGTAAAGCCAGAAAAGGCAAAACGGATTTTAGACGTTTGGTTTAAAACTAACTTCTTGGGCGGAAGGCACTTAAGGCGCGTTAAGCAAATAAGGGATATAGAGGATGAGATAAAAAGCAGTCGAATGCCGGAGGGAAAATAATGAAGCGATTGAAAGAAGTTGATCCTGAAATTTATGAAGCGATACGTAACGAAACTTGCCGGGAAGAGGAGAACATCGAGTTAATCGCAAGCGAAAATTTTTGTAGCCGTGCTGTCTTGGAAGCGCAGGGCTCGGTCTTGACCAATAAATATGCGGAAGGATATCCAGCAGCACGATGGTACGGCGGTTGCGAATATGTCGACGTCGCTGAGCGGCTTGCGATTGAACGGGCAAAACAATTGTTTAAGGCGGAACATGCGAATGTCCAACCGCATTGCGGTTCGCAGGCGAATATGGCGGTCTATTTCGCGGCGCTTAATATCGGCGATACAGTGATGGCGCTCGATTTAGCTTGCGGGGGACATCTTACTCACGGGCATAAGGCGAATTTCTCCGGTAAATATTTTAAGATTGTGCCGTACGGCGTAAATCGTCAGACGGAGATGTTGGATTACGACGAGATTTTAAGTTTAGCAAAGGAACATAAGCCGAAGATGATTTTGGCGGGCGCAACCGCATATCCGCGCGCAATCGATTTTAAGAAGTTTAGAGAGATCTGCGATGTAGTCGGAGCATACCTTTTAGTTGATATGGCGCACTTCGCCGGATTAGTTGCGGCTGGGATCCACCCCGACCCTATTCCATATGCTGAATTCGTTACCACGACGACGCATAAGACATTAAGGGGTCCGCGTGGTGGGATGATACTTTGTAAAAAAGAATTTGCCAAAAAGATAAACGCGATGGTCTTCCCAGGCATTCAGGGAGGTCCACTTATGCACGTAATTGCAGCAAAGGCGGTAGCGTTCAAAGAGGCATTGCAGCCCGAATTTAAGGATTATCAGAAACAGATTCAAAAGAATGCGCGCTCTTTAGCCGAGGATCTTCAAAGACGAGGTTATAGAATTGTATCGGGTGGCACCGATACTCACCTGCTATTAGTGGAGTTGACCAAAAAAGGCATAACTGGGAAAGAGGCGCAAGAGGCATTGGATAAAGCGAAGATAACAGTTAATAAAAATTTGATACCGTACGATCCAAAGCCATCGGCTGTGACGAGCGGAATCAGATTAGGGGTACCTGTGGTCACTACGCGCGGCATGAAAGAAAACGAGATGGATCAAATAGCAGGATTTATAGACGAGGTATTAAGTAACATCGATGATGATGCAGTGATAAATTCGATTAGGCAAAAGGTTGCTGCCTTGGTTGAGAAGTTCCCAATTTATCGCGAATTACTTACTTAAAGGTTGGATATGGAGAAGAGGATAAAACGGCCTGATTGGGATGCATATTTTTTAGATATCGCCAAACTCGTTTCGAAGCGCTCGACCTGTTTAAGACGTAAGGTCGGCGCCTTGATTGTAAAGAACAGAAGGATTTTGACCACCGGATACAATGGCACCCCAACCGGGATTACCCACTGCGAAGTTGCGGGTTGTCTGCGCGAGAAATTGAAAGTCCCCTCCGGCGAAAGGCACGAATTATGCCGCGGGTTGCATGCTGAGCAAAACTCGATAATCCAGGCGGCGCTTTACGGCGTCAACATCGGAGGCGGAACATTATATTGCACAAATCAACCATGTTCAATTTGTGCGAAGATGCTTATAAACGCAGGAATAAAAGAGATCGTAATGGAATCAGGATATCCCGATAAGATGGCAAAGGAATTCTTTGATGGAGCGGGCATTAAAGTTAGGACGTTAAAGAGGAGTAGGAAAAGATGAAGTGCCCATTTTGCGGAGATTTAGAGGATAAGGTAATCGATTCACGGATATCGACGGAAGGCGATACGATTAGGCGACGAAGGGAATGTTTGAAGTGCCAGAAGAGATTTACCACTTACGAGCGGCTTGAGGAAATCCCGCTAATGGTGATTAAAAAAGATGGGCGCCGCGAGCCGTTCGATAGAAAAAAACTGCTCGCTGGAATTTTGAAGGCGTGCGAAAAGCGCCCCATTCCGATGGAGAAGATCGAAGGCATGGTTGACGAGATCGAAAGAACCCTTCAGAGAAATTACGAGAAGGAGGTTTCGTCGACGGATATCGGCGAGTTGGTTATGAAACAGTTACATAAATTAGATGAGGTTGCTTACGTGAGGTTCGCCTCCGTCTATCGGCATTTTAAAGATATAAATCAATTTATGAGCGAACTTTCAACATTATTAAAAGAGGGTCGCAAGCCCTAAAGAGAACGAGATTTTGAAAGAAGCATTGTATTGGGAAAGCACAAATGGAAAAATAAAATGTCGTCTCTGCCCGCATGAGTGCACAATCGTAAATGGCAAGGTTGGAATTTGCGGTGTAAGAAAACATATAGATGGGAAACTTTATTCATTAGTTTATGGCGAGACGACCTCCATCGCTTTAGATTCCATTGAGAAAAAACCCCTCTATCATTACCATCCGGGAGAATATATCCTTTCCTTAGGCACGAAGGGTTGCAATTTTAAATGTCCCTTCTGCCAGAATTGGGCGATATCGCAAGATATGGATGCGCCGACCGAGAAAATTACTTCCGAATGGGCAGTCAAAAAAGCCAAAGAGTGCAAGTCGTTTGGTATCGCCTACACTTATAACGAACCGTTTATTTGGTATGAGTTTGTGTTGGATACGGCAAAGTTAGCGAAGGAAGATGGGTTAGAGAACGTCCTTGTTACAAATGGCTATATAAATCCCAAACCCTTAGAAGAGATTTTACCTTACATCAATGCGATGAACATAGATTTAAAGTCAATCGATGAAGAATTTTATAGAAAGATTTGCGGCGGAAGATTAGAGCCGGTGTTATACGTCATAAAAAGGTCGGCCGAGGCTTGCCACGTCGAGCTTACTAATTTGATAATTCCTGGTTTGAACGACTCGGACGATAATTTCATACGACTTACCGATTGGATTTACGATAATGTTGGGCAAGGTGTGCCGCTTCATTTTTCGCGATATTTCCCATGTTATAAGATGACCGGGCCAATTACGCCGCTCGATACATTAGAACGTGCCTACCAGATCGCCAAGGTAAAGTTAAAACACGTCTACTTGGGCAACGTTTAGGAATATCTACTTATGCGCTATGAAAATTAATAGCTTAGTTATAATAGCGTTAATCTTTCTATTTTTTATCGCTTACTTCAGGTATATCGAGCGGCGAAGCATATACTTTCCGATGAAGAGGATAGAATTTACACCGCAGAAGGTCGGTTTAGTTTATAAGGACGTATTTTTTAATACGGAAGATGGCGTAGTTTTAAACGGCTGGTTTATACCTGCCAAAGTGGCAAACGACACGATCCTTTTCCTTCATGGGAACGCAGGAAATATAAGCCATAGATTTGAGAAGATACAAATATTTCACGATTTGAATTTAAACGTCTTCATCTTCGATTATCGAGGTTATGGTAAAAGCAGTGGTTCACCGTCGGAAATAGGCATTTATCGCGACGCAAAAGCTGCCTACGATTACTTAATATCCAAGGAAGACATAGGCAAGGATGAGATAATTCTTTTCGGCGAATCATTGGGCGGCTCTGTTGCGATTGATTTAGCAAGCAAGGAAGAGGTTAAAGCCATAATTGTCGAAAGCACTTTTTCTTCGGCAAAAGAGATGGCGAGAAGGATATACCCCTTTATTCCGCAATTTTTCATCACAAGCAATTTCGATTCCGTCAAGAAGATAAAGGATATCCATGAGTCAAAATTAATCATCCACAGCGTGGACGATGAGATCGTGCCGTTTGATTTAGGACAAAAGCTATTTGAAGCAGCGCCGCCGCCCAAGGTATTTCTTAAGATAAGAGGAGGGCACAATACCGCTTTTCTCGATTCGGAACAGGAGTTTAAGAAAGGCATACGTTCTTTTATTTCATCGTTGACAAAATAGAGTTACTCTGCTACTTTATTTAAGATTATACGGAATCGGTACACAAAAATTAAGAAGGGGTGAGAATAACTTATGACAAGAAAAATGGAACTATTTATGAAAGAAGTCGTGGAAAAAAATCCAGGTGAAGTGGAATTTCATCAAGCAGTGCAGGAAGTAGTGGAATCGGTAATGCCATTTATTGAGAAAAATCCCAAATATCAAAAAGCTAAGATACTCGAAAGGATGGCAGAGCCCGAGAGAGTAATTATATTCCGTGTCCCTTGGTTAGACGATAAAGGAGAGGTTCAAATAAACCGAGGATACCGCGTTCAGATGAACAGCGCATTAGGTCCTTACAAGGGAGGGCTTCGCTTCCATCCCACCGTTAATTTAAGCGTTTTGAAATTTTTGGCTTTTGAGCAGGTTTTTAAGAATAGTTTAACTACGCTTCCGATGGGCGGTGGTAAAGGGGGCTCAAATTTTGACCCAAAGGGAAAGTCCGATAATGAAGTGATGAAATTTTGTCAGAGTTTTATGACCGAACTGCAAAAATATATCGGTCCCGATATAGATGTCCCTGCTGGTGACATCGGCGTGGGCGGTAGGGAAATTGGCTTTTTATTTGGTCAGTACAAAAGAACGCGCAACGAATTTAGTGGAGTTCTTACTGGCAAAGGACTGAACTGGGGCGGAAGCTTAATAAGGTCTGAGGCCACGGGCTATGGCTGCGTCTATTTTATCGAGGAGATGTTAAAGACAAAGGGGGAATCTTTAGGCGGGAAGGTTTGTACAGTATCTGGCTCTGGCAACGTTGCTCAGTATACGACAGAAAAACTTATTCAGTTAGGGGCAAAGGTTGTGACGTTATCGGATTCTAACGGGTTCATTTACGACGAAGACGGTATCGACGAGAAGAAATTGGCCTATGTCTTTGAGCTAAAGAATGTGCGACGCGGCCGAATGAAAGAGTACGCAAAAGAATTCAATTGTAAATATTTTGAAAATCAGCAGCCTTGGGGAGTGAAATGCGATATCGCATTTCCCAGCGCTATTCAAAACGAAATAAGCGGAAACGATGCAAAGGCGTTAGCTAAAAACGGCTGTATCGCTGTCGGCGAAGGAGCGAATATGCCAACTACTCCGGAGGGAATTAAAGTATTTCTAAATGCAAAGATTTTATATGCTCCGGGTAAAGCTTCCAATGCTGGAGGTGTGGCTACCAGCGGTCTTGAGATGTCCCAGAATAGTCAGAGATTGTCCTGGACCAGAGAGGAAGTGGATGAGAAACTGCGTCGGATAATGATTAAGATACACGATTCCTGTGTTAAATATGGCAAGGAAGGCAATTTTATCAATTACGTCAAAGGTGCGAATATCGCTGGATTTATCAAAGTGGCCGATGCCATGTTGGATCAGGGGTTAGTTTAATAATAGAAAGATAACGAGGCAATGGCATGAAAGTCGAGGAAATAAAACCAAAGGATTTAAATCCTAAGAAATTTATCGAAGGTAAAATAAAGGAAATCTCTTCTCAAGTCGGCAATGGCTTAGCCATCAACGCATTATCGGGAGGAGTTGATTCTTCAACGGTTACCATGTTGGGTCACAAGGCGTTAGGAAAAAGGCTAAAAACATATTTTATAAATAACGGTTTAATGAGACAAGATGAACCCCAAAGGATAGTTTCATTGTTTAAAAGATTGGGCGTCCGCGTAGAAATAATCGATGCCCAAGAGAAATTTTTTAAGGCCCTTAAGGGTATAACCGACCCCGAAGAGAAAAGGGAAGCCATTACTCAGACGTTTTACAAGGATGTTTTTGGCAAGCTTGTAAGAAAAAGTGGTGCAAAATACCTTTTACAAGGAACCATCTTAACGGATGTGGATGAGACTGTTGCCGGGATAAAGAGACAGCACAACGTCTTTGAGCAATTGGGCATAGATCCCAAGAAGGCATTCGGCTATAGAATTATAGAACCCTTGGTGCAACTTCGTAAGGTCGGCGTAAGGAAAATTGCGCAGGCATTAGGATTACCTAAAGTCGCGTATAATAGGATGCCATTTCCGGGTCCAGCTTTATCTGCTCGTGTAATCGGAGAAGTAACGCCAGAAAAAATTAAAATAGTAAGACAAGCAACCGCCATCACCGAAGAGGAGTTAGCTTCCACCAAGGCCTTTCAATATATGGCGATTTTGCATCGGGATAGAGTTACGGGTGTACGAGACGGCAAAAGAGATTATGGTTTTCAAATTGAAATTAGGTGTTGGGATAGCGTTGATGCAAGAGTAGCTACGCCTACAAGATTGGCTTATGATACCTTAGCTAAATTGGTTCACAGAATAGTTACCGAGGTTCCCGGGGTAGTTAGCGTTACCTACAATATAACTCCAAAACCTCCCTCGACTATGGAAGTAGTTTAGCTTCAATTTGGCACAACAATATTATGATGAAAAAAATCGGTTTTGATAATGAGAGATACCTTAAAGAACAGAGTCAAGCTATCTTAGAAAGGATAGGCAGATTCGAAGGCAGGCTTTACCTAGAGTTTGGAGGGAAATTACTTTACGACTATCATGCAGCGAGAGTCCTTCCTGGCTATGACCCCAACATTAAAATAAAATTACTAAAGCAACTCAAAGACAAGATAGATATACTCCTTTGTATTTACGCGGGAGATATTGAAAAGGGCAGAATCCGTGGAGATTTCGGCATAACCTATGACGTTGATGCTCGTAAACTTATCGATGATTTAAGAGGTCATAGCTTAGAGATTTTAGCAGTGGTAATTACGCGTTTTGATAACCAGCCACAGGCAATCAGATTTAAGAATATATTAGAAAATAGAAATATCAAGGTATATCTACATTCGGCGACTAAAGGATACCCCACAGACGTAGATACAATCGTAAGCGAAGAGGGTTACGGAAAGAATACTTACATCGAAACAAAGAATCCCATCATCGTAATTACTGGCCCTGGACCAGGAAGCGGGAAATTAGCGACCTGTCTTTCTCAACTTTATCATGATTATAGAAGAGGGTTAAAATCAGGTTATGCAAAATTTGAGACGTTTCCTATTTGGAATTTGCCTTTGAAACATCCGGTAAATTTAGCCTATGAAGCAGCAACTGCGGATATAGCGGATTTTAATCTGATCGACCCCTTTCATTTAAGCGCCTGTAATCAGAGCGCGGTAAATTATAATCGCGATGTAGAAATATTCCCGGTATTAAAAAGGATATTAGAGAAGATAACGGGTGGTGAGCTTATCTATCGATCCCCTACGGAGATGGGGGTAAGTCGAGCAGGCTTTGCCATCGTTGACGATGAGGTAGTCAAGGAAGCAGCGACCCAAGAGATAATAAGGCGGTATTTTAGATATAATTATGAAAATGTATTAGGCATTGAGAAGAAGGAGACCGTCGATAAAATTAAATTGGTTATGGAAGAGATAAAAGTAAAGCCGGAAGATAGAAATGCAGTTGAGCCGGCGAGGACGGCAGCTTCTCAGCCAAGAAATAAAAATATCGTTCCTGAGATTAGTTGCGGAGCGGCCATAGAATTAAAAGACGGCAAGATCATTACTGGGAAGAACTCCGTTCTTATGTCTTCTGCTTCTGCTCTCATCCTCAATGCCATAAAGCAATTAGCTGATATCCCCGATAGGATTCATCTTTTATCTCCGAAAATAATAGAACACATCAAAGCCTTGAAAAAAGATATCTTAGGCTTAAAACAGGAGATCCTAGATTTAGAGGAGACATTGATTTGTTTAAGCATGAGTTCCGCAACAAATCCTACTGCAGAATTAGCGATGGAGAAATTGAGGGAATTAGAAGGTTGCGAAGTACATCTTACGCATATCCCTTCGCCCGGCGATGAGGCAGGGTTAAGAAGATTGCGTGTTAATCTTACTACAGACGCAAATTTCCCTTCAGGGGATCTATTTCTTGAATAAGCCTAATTTTTTATGAAGAATTTTTTATGAAGATAGAAATACCATACGGAAGAAGAAATATAAGCGCTTCAATTCCAAAAAAAAACCTGCTTGGCATTCTCCATCCGAAGAGATCCCGCACAAAGAAATCCGAATCCGAGATAATAAGGCAAGCGGTCCTAAATCCTATGGGATGTTGCCGACTTAAAGATTTAGTCTCGCCTAAAGATACCGTTGCGATTGTCGTCCCAGATTTGACACGAAAGTGTCCGCGGGATTTGATCTTGCCTATTCTGCTCGATGAGCTTAATAGGGGAGGCATAAGAGACAAAGATATAACTATTTTTATAGCGGTTGGAATGCACAGGCCATTGACAACTTCTGAGATAGAAAAGGCCCTCGGCAAGAACGTCGTAAAAAGGATTAAGGCAAAGAATCATAATCCGATAAATAAATCTAACCTTACGCATTTAGGATATGTTGCTGGGGGAGTCCCCGCCGTCGTTAATAAGGAGTTGTTATATAAGGACCACGTAATTGCAATCGGCGTAATCGAGCCTCATCTCTACGCTGGTTTTAGCGGAGGACCTAAGACGTTGAGTATGGGCATGGCTGGTGAGGAGACGATAAGTTACACGCACTCCCCAAAATTTTTAGACAGGCCCGGCGTAAAATTGGGCATGATAAAGGACAATCCATTCCATCGTGCGATCGTTGATATCGCCTGCATTGCAAAGTTGAAGTTTATTATAAATGTAATAAATGATGATTTGGGCCGTACGATCTTCGCAACTTCCGGTGAGCCGCAGCTCGCATTTTATAAAGGGATAGAATGCGCGATATTATATTATCGGGTTAAAGTTGAAGAACCGGCAGATATCGTAATTTGCGGAATAGGTTGGCCAAAGGATGCAAATCTTTATCAAGCATCGCGAGCGCTTACTTACATGACGAATACACAAAAACCCATCGTTAAAAAAGGTGGGATTGTTATAATCTCCGCTCAATGTGAAGAGGGGATCGGAAGAGGTTTGGGCGAAAAGAGATTCTATGAAGCGCTGATCAGAGAGAAGAATCCTCATAACCTAGTTAAGAAGATGCAGGGGCGGCATTGTCTCGGCGGAGAGCAGAGGGCATATATGGTTGCGAAGTCCCTGGAGTATGTAGATTGTGCTTTTGTGGGAACCAAGATTCCCGAAACGGTAAAGAAGATGCATATACTTCATTTTGAGAATTTAGATGATGCTTTGGATTATGCGTTCGCAACTCGTGGTAAGACCGCAAGGGCCTACGTTGTACCGCACGCATTGGTGACCCTCCCAGTTTCGAAATGACCTCATTAGAAAAGGATTTAAGGAAGTTCGTCAAGGGAGACGTCTTATTCGACGATGTCAATCGTCATATCTATTCCTTTGGTGCATCGATTTATAAAATTAAGCCGAAGGGCATTGTTATGCCAAGGGATAGAGATGATGTCGCCTCTTTGGTGAAATACGCGAGTGAACGCCGCATATCATTGACGGCGCGTGGGACGTGCACGAGTTTAGCGGGACAGGCGGTCGGAAACGGGCTAATAATAGATTTTACCAAATATATGAATCGCATCTTGGAATATGAGGCAGGCGAGACCGTTAGAGTCGAACCGGGTTTGGTGTACGGCGAATTGAATAGGACCTTAAAGAAGTTCGACAAATATTTTCCGCCAGATCCGTCGAGCGGCGACTATTGCACAATAGGGGGGATGATCGCGAATAATTCCGGTGGGCCACATTCGGTTAAGTGCGGAAATATCGCCAATTGGTGCGAGGAGTTAGAAGTCGTTCTATCGACAGGCGATTTGGTGAAGTTAAAATCAAGCTCGAGCAATTCAACGAGGTTTCAACAAAATTTTAAATCGGATTCCGAAATTGGTTTAATTTCTAAAGCGCTCATAGAATTGCTTAATAATAACGAAGCACAGATTAAAGAATATACACCGAAGGTCAAGAGGAACGCCAGCGGTTACAATATCTACGAGATAATGAAAGGCAATTCACTAGATTTGGTTAAACTCATAGCGGGTTCCGAAGGCACATTGGCGATTATAACAGAAGCTGAATTAAGGTTGGCAGATCTGCCAAAATTCCGCAGCGTTTTATTATTATTTTTGAAAGATAGGACCACGCTGGGCGAGCTGATTTGCCAGTTGCAGAAATTTATGCCAGCCGCCGTTGAATTTATGGATGAGACGTTCTTGAAATTAGCGAGGGAAGTGGAGCCTAAGTTAGGAGAAATAGTGCCGCAGGATTCAAAGGCAGTTTTCCTTGTCGAGTTCGAGGAAGAGGTTGAATCCAATTTAAATGAGAAAGTGGAATTCGTAAAACAAAAACTCTTATATAATCCAGCACTTGTATCCGACATAAAAATCGCACGTGATGTTGAAGAACAAGAGCGGCTCTGGGATATAAGGCGCGCGGCGGTGCCGATTATGAACAGGTTAAGAGGAAAAAAACGGCCGATACCTTTTATCGAGGACCCGATCGTTCCGCCAGAGAAATTGGACGAGTTCGTTAATGCTGCGTATGGAATTTTCGATAGATATTCGGTTGTCGCTTGCGTCTATGGACACGCGGGTGAAGGGAATATGCACATCCGCCCGTTGCTCGATATGAAGGATAAAAGCGATTTAGAGAAAATGGATAGCATGGCGGACGAATTTTATGAGATGGTTCTCGCCCTGGGCGGTTCAACGACAGCAGAACACGGAGATGGGATATTGAGGGTTCCGTATATAAAGAGACAATTCGGGCCACTTTATGAGGTATTTAAAGAGATAAAGGACATATTCGACCCAAAAGGCATCTTAAATCCCGGCAAGAAGATCGGCAAATATAATTCCATAATGCACGATCTTATTTACGATGCAGAATTCAAATATACGACGACAAAAACCCTCTTCGATTCGGAGCGCTCGAGGGAGGAGATAGAAAAATGTCACGCCTGCGGACTTTGTCGAGGTGCCTGCCCGATAAATAGGATTTTGCCGGAAGAGATGGCTTCCCCGCGTGCAAAAGCAACTCTTTTAAGAGGCATTGTTTCCGGTGAATTAAGTTCATCCTTGCTTTCTACCCCTGATTTTAAGGACATTTTAGAATTGTGCTTTAATTGTAAATCCTGCCGGGTCGAATGTCCCACAGGCGCGGATATCGCCCTTTTGTGTTTGATAGCGAAGGAAAATTTCGTCAGAAAAAGAGGTTCTCCTTTTTTGCAAAAGCTCCTTGAGGATGTACATTTTTTAGGTTCGACTTCAAATGTAGTCCCAAATTTCTCCAATTTATTTTTGAATACATCCGTCGGAAAATCATTGTTAGCATTCGCATTAGGGATAGATAAAAGGAGAGCCATTCCTAAATTGAGCGTGCCCATCTTTGAGAGGAGACGCCTAAGCCCGAAAAAAGGCAAGAGGAAAGTCGTATATTTTTATGGCTGCTATGTCAATTTTTACAATGCAGACAACGAGGGTTTATCCGTGATAAAAATCCTTCAAAAAAACGATATTGAGATCATCCTGCCTCCTCAGAGGTGCTGTGGTTTACCAAGCATATCAACGGGTGATGTGAGGGCGGTCAAAAAAGATATGGCCTACAATTTAAAGTGGCTTTATTATGCAGTTAAAGCAGGGCATGATATAATTACAAGTTGTCCGAGCTGTGGTCTGGCGTTGAAAGAGGATTACCCTAGGATTTTAGATACAAGAGAGGCAAGAATAGTTGCGCAAAAGACATATGATATCAACGAATATCTTTGGATGTTGTTTGACGAAGGGAATCTGAACACAAATTTTAAATCATCGACTAAAAATATCGCCTTTCATATGCCGTGCCACTTAATAGCACAGGGAATAGGCGAATTGCAGGAATGGATGGTAAGCCTTATCCCTGGGATTTCCATTATGAAGGTCGATGATTCTTGCTGTGGGATGGCAGGGACATACGGGTTGAAATCCAAAAATTACGATTTATCGATGGAGATAGGAAAGAGGTTATTTCGCGAGATAAAAACTGCCTCGCCGGATTTCGTCGTCACAAGTTGTGGGGCGTGCAAGACACAGATTGAAGGAGCGACTTCTTTTAAGGTCGCCCACCCCATACATTTACTTGCCGAGTCGTATTAGACTCAAGCGTTTCTAAGATAATCTGGGCGGCTCTTTTGCTTGCCTGCGTCTCGCCTAATTTTTCCTTAACAGTTTTTAATTTTATTTTTGTTTCGTTTAACTTCTGTTGCGAGAAAAGTAGAGATATCGCCTCAGTTGCGATCTTTTGCGGCGTGGCGTTAAATTGGATAAATTCCGGGATGATCCTTTCACCTGCGACTATATTGACAAGCCCTATATTTGGTATTTTGACCAACATCTTTCCAACGAACCAGGTTAAGAGGGACACTTTATATATTATCAACATCGGCTTTTCTAAAATGGCGGTCTCCAAAGTCGCGGTGCCAGAGGCAACCAAGACCAAATCCGATACGTTTATGCAATCGTAAGGATACCCCTCAATAATCTTCGATTCGAAGCCATGTCTTTTTACGTTCTTTTCATAGATTTCATCTTTAATCGTCGGGACCTTTGCAATTACAAACTGAATATCTTCTTCGGTTTTCTCTTTTATTAGCGATGCAGCATCTATCATCGTCGGTAGATTCCTAATTACTTCTATTTCGCGCGAACCCGGTAAAAGCGCAATTATTTTTTTGTTACCGTCCAAGCCCCCTCGTCTTATAAATTCGTCTTTTGAAAACTGCGGTTTTACAACATCTAATAAGGGATGCCCTACAAATTCAGCATGTATGCCTTCTTTCTTATACATCTGCTCTTCGAACTTAAAGATCACAATCATCTTATCGACAGTTTTTTTAATTATCTTAATCCGACCTTTTCGCCATGCCCAAACTTGCGGACTTATGTAATAGACAAGCGGAATCCCTCTTTTCTTTACCTCTTGCGCAAATCTTAAATTAAACTCCGGATAATCTATCAAGACGACGCAATCGGGTTTTTCTGAATCGAGCCTTTCGACGAGAAGCCGAAATACCGCTTTGAATTTTTTTAGATTGCTTAAGATTTCGCCCAAGCCCACGACGGATAAATCCTCGATATTTCTATAGGACTCAACTTGCGCGCGCATCATCCTCTCGCCGCCTAAGCCGATTAATCTTAAATGGGGTTCCATCTCCTTTAAAGAGGAAGCAAGAGCTCCTCCGTGGAGGTCACCCGATGCTTCGCCGGCGATTATCATAATCGTTTTATGCATAAGTCCTTAAGTTTTCTTTGATCTTATCTACGATTTCAAGCGCGATCTTTAGCGCATTTTTGCCCTCTTCACCTGAGACCAGCGGTCGCTCATTTGTTTTTACGCTTAAGATGAACGCCTCTAATTCTTTTTTCAGCGGTTCTTCTTTTTTAATATTTATCCTTCGGCTTGTGATTTTGTTTCCGATCTTTCTATAGATTGCCGCCCCTTGTCTTATATAATCCAGCGAGATGTAGGAGTCCTCTTTGAATATCCTTATCTTTCTTAACTCATCTTTAGTAACCCTGCTAGCAGTTAAATTCGCAACCGCACCGTTTTTAAACCTCATTCTTACGTTCGCTAGGTCCTCATGGTCGGTTAAGATATTCACACCTACCGCATCAATCGATACAACCTCTGACTTCACAAGGCCTAATATTATGTCTATGTCGTGGATCATCAAGTCCAAAACTACACCGACATCGAGCGCTCGCTTTTTAAAGGGACCTAATCGGTGGCATTCTATGAATCTGACCTTGCCTGGGATTTCGTCCAATGCCTTTACCCCTGCGTTAAATCTTTCGATGTGTCCGACTTGTAGGATAAGGTCACGTTCTTTTGCCAGCGAGAGAAGTTCATTTGCTTCGGCAACCGTTTTCGTCATAGGTTTTTCTATCAGAATGGATACGCCGTTTAAGAGACAGTCCTTGGCTACCTTGTAATGAAGTTCGGTAGGAACGACGATTGAGGCGCAATCTATCTTACCAAATATATCTTTATAGTCGGCGTATGGCGTCGTGTGATATTTTTTGGCTATCTTTTTTGCGCGGGCGAAATTTATATCGCAAACGCCTTTTAATTCCACTTCCTCATTCCCAGAATAGATCCTTGCGTGGTGACTTCCCAAGTGACCCACGCCAATAACCCCTGCCCTAATCCCGCCCATTTTATAGACCTCTTTTGCGCTATTTTATAGGATAAAGTTATGTTTTTCAAGGTAATTTTCGCCTTTGACAACTCCGACGAGGTATGATAAAATCTAAAGTTATGAAAATTTATCTAAGGCTTTTAAAGTTCATAAGGCCG
>JBDRDF010000044.1:0-2651 GCA_043821025.1 Candidatus Omnitrophota bacterium | reverse complement strand
CCCGTCGACGGCAAAGTTTATGGTCAATATCCGCCGAGCGATAAACATAAGATTGTGAAAAGCAATTTAGAATGCCAACCGTGCTATAAGAATTTTAAGTTGAAGGATTGCGACATAAGAAGATGCTTAGAGGAAATTTCTTCTGAGGATGTCTTTAAAGCAGCTGAGGAGGCGTTAAGGGCTTAAATGAAGTTGGCGTTAATTTTTAATAAAGAAAGAGAAGATACGATAGGCTGTTATTTTGAAAGGGCTGCTAAAGAATTAGACGTTTTATATGACCATTATTGGACAAAAGATGCGGCCGAGATTAAAGGAAAGTATGATTTGTTTTTAAGGATAGACCACGGAGATTACAAATACGATTTACCAACTTACTTAAAGCCGTCAGCTTTTTATGTTATTGACACACATCTTAAAAAGCCCTATGGAAAAATAAAGGAGCAGGTTGCCCATTACGATTATATCTTTTGTGCACAACGAGATGGCACTGAGAGATTAAGAAGAGATGTAGGAGTAAATGCGATGTGGGTGCCTATCGGCTGCGACCCTAAGATGCATAAGAGATTGGAAATAGAAAAAAGATTTGATATCGCCTTTGTTGGAACGGAAGGCAAGAAAAATTTGCGAGGTCAATTATTAAAGATGCTCGCCCGTAGGCATCCTAATAATTTCATCGGAAAAGCCGATTTTCGTTTGTTATCCAATATTTATAGCAGTGCCAAAATTGGCTTCAATTATTCTATAAACAATGATATTAATATGAGGATGTTTGAGGTACTCTCCTGCGGAGCGTTATTGATTACAAATTACATCAGAGATAATGGCTTCGAGGAATTGTTTTCGGATGGTCTTAATGTAGTGGCATACAAAAGCCCAGTTGAACTGTTTCAGAAAATAGATTATTATTTAGCTCACGAAGAAGAGAGGGAAAGGATAGCAAAAGAAGGTCATTTGTTAGCTATTGTTCTTCATACGTATAAGGAAAGGTTAAGAAAGATGCTGGAGGTCGTTGGATGCAGATCAAATGCGATTTAGTCTTGCTTACGTGGAATAACCTTAAAATTTTGAAGCAATGCGTTGACTCTATCTTGTGCTTTACCCATACTCCTTCTCGCCTTATAATAGTTGACAACGGTTCAACAGAAGAGGGGATGAGAGAATACCTTGCGTCCTTAAAGGGGACAACTACAATAGATATCCAAATCGTAACCAACCCAACTAATGAGGGCTTCACTAAAGGTATGAACAAAGGGATGAGAGCTTCGAATTCCCCCTATATCTGTTTATTGAACAACGATATCTTAGTTACAGATGGCTGGCTTGAGGAGATGATAAAAGTGGCAGAGGAGAATTCTGAGATCGGCATAGTAAATCCCTCTTCGAATAATTTTGGGCTTCGTTTTGGAAAGGATACGACTTTGGAGGAGTACGCAAGGATTTTTAGAGCCCAAACCGGAAAATGGATTGAGATGGAGAGCGGCATTGGATTTTGTATGCTCATAAAAAGAGAGGTTATAAATAAGATCGGTTACCTAGACGAAGATTATGGGTTGGCTTTTTTTGAGGATAGGGATTATAGCCGACGCGCAAAAGCCGCCTGTTATAAATGCGTAATGGCAAATGGCTGTTATGTCTATCATTTAGAAGGTCGCTCAGTCAATTTATTGAAAGATAAGGACAGGTTATTTGAGAAAAATGCCGAACTATTTTATAAGAAATGGGGTAAGCCAGAGAGGATAGCGTATATAATAACAAGACAAAATGGGGATTACTTTGAAGATTTAAGAAGGCGAATTAAAAGCCAGATAGAGGAAAATAACAGGATTTGGATATTCCAAAAAGACGGCACCGGCGAATTAAAGACATACGAACACCTTGACATTATGTTAAGTAGGTTACCGGCAAGGTTTTTTAAACTGAACGCATTTTGGAACATCGTCAAGAAGAAGAAGAAATTTAATAAGCTTTATGTCGATGACACCGGGTTACGAAGGCTATTTGAAATTTTCAAATGGCTTCATAGGGCAGCGGTGCAGGTAGCGTAAAAGACGATGGAAGATAAAGTACCAATTTCAGTCGTGGTCATTGTGAAGAATGAAGAAAAGAGAATAGCCGAATGTCTGGAAAGCATAAAATGGGCAGACGAGATAGTTGTCCTCGACGATATGAGCGAGGATAAAACTATCGAAATAGCAAAGAGATATACCGATAAAGTACACCAAAGGAAGATGGACGTAGAGGGCAGACACAGGAATTACGCATATTCGCTGGCGAAGAATAAATGGGTTTTAAGCCTCGATGCCGATGAGCGGGCGACGCCTCAGTTGAAGGATGAGATAATGGATGTAATCAAAAATAAAGGTGAATATTACGGTTTTTCAATTCCGATAAGGAATTACATCGGCGATTATTGGATTAAGCACGGGGGTTGGTATCCAAGCCCGCAAGTAAGGTTGTTTAAGAAGGACCATTTTAGATACGAGGAAGCTGAAGTGCATCCTCGTATCATAATGCCGGATCCGAGGGGACTTTTAAAGAGCGATATCATTCATTATAATTATAAGGACTTCCACGATGCTGTGCGTAAGTTAAATAAGCAGACGACGCTTGAAGCGACAAAATGGATCAGGGATAAAAGAAAGATGACGTTG
>JBDRDF010000043.1:0-22821 GCA_043821025.1 Candidatus Omnitrophota bacterium | reverse complement strand
ATTGCCCGCTCCAGTGCGGGTTCTGGATAATATGCTTGCATAGCTTGCCTCCATTTTTAGGTGGAGCATATTATCATACCCCGCTTTGAAAGCGGACATTTCATTTGTTAAGAAACAGGACATATCACTATTTTATAACAGATTTACCTACGCCCGTATATCTATTCGTTATAGGAAATCGCCTATCTCTGCCGAACGCTCGCGGAGTGATTTTTATCCCAGTCGGGCTTTGTCGCCTTTTGTATTCGCTTCTGTCGACCATCGAAATCACCTTCGTAACCGTTTTCTGGTCGAAATGCTGAACAACTATTTCATTGAGGGACATATCCTCTTCCACATATAATTTTAATATTGAATCTAACGTCGGATAGGGTGGCAGCGTGTCTTGATCTTTTTGACCCGGTTTCAATTCAGCGGTCGGAGCCCTTTTAATTATGCTCTGAGGGATGACCTCTTTATCTGCCACCGCATTTCTATAATCCGCTAATTGATACACAACCATCTTAGGTACATCTTTTATAACTGCGAATCCGCCAGCCATATCACCATATAAAGTACAATATCCGGCGGCCATTTCACTCTTATTGCCTGAGGTAAGGACCAACAAGCCAAATTTATTAGAGAGCGCCATCAATAAGTTGCCGCGAATTCTCGCCTGTATATTCTCCTCTGCGACATCGGACTTTTTGCCCTTGAATTCCCTCTTCAAGGCCTTAAGGTAAGCCTGAAATATATTATTTAGTGGGATAGTCGTGATTTCAATGCCCAAATTCCTGGCTACTTTCACCGCGTCAGAACGGGTCTCCTCTTTTGTATAAATCGACGGCATTGTGACGCCGATTACATTGTTTTTCCCTAAAGCATCTACTGCGATGCATGCTGTCACCGCAGAATCTATTCCGCCGCTCAATCCCAAAACCACCTTCTTAAATCCATTTTTTGTAACGTAATCTTTTGTGCCCAAAAGAAGTGCTTTGTAAATCTCCTCTACGCTTCCAAGTTTTTCAATGCCGCGCGGTGGAAAAGGCGGCCTCAATTTAACCTGGCATCTTTTTAACGAAGCCTCGCAAGACTTAAAGTGAATCTTTATGGACTTTCTCATGGGTGGCTTCCTTGCCTTTAGAAATTCCTCGGTATTTAAATCGAATAACACCATATCTTCCTCGAATTGTCTGCCGCGAGCGATTATTTTGCCCTTCCAGTCGACGATCATGCTTGCGCCGTCAAAGACCAATTCATCCTGGCCACCAACTAAATTATTGTATAGGACAATTGAACTGGTTTCCTTAGCGCGCTCGGTAAGCATGCTTTCGCGAAGGTGGAGCTTCCCTGCGTAGTAAGGCGAGGCGGAGATATTTATAATTATGGAAGCGCCCATCTTTAAGGCCTCGAATTTCGCCGGCCCTTCGGCTTCCCAAATATCCTCGCAGATATTTATACCTACTTTTAAGCCGTCAAATCGAAACGCAAAACATTCGTTCCCAGGCTTAAAATACCTCTTTTCATCAAAGACGCCATAATTTGGAAGGTTGATCTTATGATATGTATGAACCAATTTCCCATCGTAACTTAAAGCGGCTGCGTTGAATAGGCTATCTTTAACTTTGTCTACGCAACCTAAGATTGCAGTTATATTTTCTGTTTTATGGACTATCTCTTTAAGGGTCTTTAACGAATCTTCGATGAATTGCGGCTTTAAAAGCAAATCTTCGGGGGGGTATCCTGTTAGGACAAGCTCCGGAAAAATAACAATGTCGCAACCCAATGATCTAGCATCAGATATGAATTTTAATATCTTATCCCTATTGCCTGGAAGGTCGCCTACGATGGGATTGATTTGTGCCATCGCAAAACGTATTGCATCCATCTTTCATCCCCCTAAGATGCCCGCCAACAGGCATAAATGATAAACTTATATTATACCAAGTTATTTCTAAAAATCAAGGGAAGAGTCACAACTTACTAATAATGACGAATTTTACTACTTACGAACAAATTCAGGTTTATCCTTTTACCGCAACAATTGAAATTCCGCGTCGTTCTGCCTGTGAAATTGTTTCGGCTCTATCTATAATCAATGTCCTTTTAGCTTCGATCGCAAGGCACTTTGTCTTTGCCTTAATCATTGAGCGTATCGTCCGTGGACCTACAACTGGAATATCAAATCTCATATCCTGATTAGGGCGAGCGACCTTTATAACCGTAGTCCCAACGCCCCCCAATTTTCCGCCCCGTTTTATCATCTCATCGGTACCCTCTATCCCTTCAACGGCGATGACCGCTTTGTCTTTTACTACGATAGAAAGTCCTATATCTAACCTCGCGATTTCTTTTGCGATTCCAAAACCAAATCGAATATCTTCTTCCTCTGAAGACGATGGTTTGACACTTGTCAATACTCCCTCTTCCGGCAAATACTCTTCCAGAAATAATGTTGAATCCAGAAGTTCAATACCGGCCGAATTTAATTTCGAAGTTATTAAGGATAAAAGCGTCTCATCCTTTTTATCAGAAGCGATGTTTAAAACTGCTTTCATCTCATCGTCTAATTTTAAGGGCTCTTTAAAAATTCGAGATTTTGTAATGCCTCCTATCATCACCGCTTTTTTTATTCCCTCGCCTTTGAATATATCCATCAACTCTTTAAATTCTCCCAATTTAATCCAATGTAATCTATCAACGAAGGACTTTAGTTCTTCCCTGGTCTCGCCCTCGATGCCTACGGCTATGACCTTAATGCCTTTTGCCTTAGCGGCTTTCGCGAAGAGTATCGGATATTCGCTCTTTCCAGCGATCAAACCTATTATTTCCATAGTTCTTATCTTGATATACCCCGCTCGGAAGTGCCTACGAATTCTATTAAATACACGACCTCTGGGCAATTCGGAACTTCAGATTTTATCCTTTCGAGGGCATGAGATATTGAAAGCCCAGAGTTAAATAACAACCTAAAGGCCTTTTTTAGGTGTGTCCTGGATCCTTCAGATATCCCCGCCCTCTTTAGCCCTATGGTATTTAAACCATAGACCTTTAAAGGATGGCCATCGCAATTAGAATATGGCACAACATCTTGAACGACTTTTGAACAGCCGCCAATTATAGCGAGTTTGCCGATTCGAACGAATTGATGAATCCCAACTAAGCCGCCCACAACCGCTTTCTCTCCTATGGTAACATATCCTCCTAGCGTACCAGCATTGGCTATAATTGCTCCGTCATTGATAATACAATCGTGCGCTATATGAGAATACGCCATCAACAACACATTATTACCAACTATCGTAGATGAGCCCTCTTTCGTCCCCAAATTTATCGTAACGTATTCACGAATGATATTATCATCGCCTATCTTGACGTAACTTTTCTTGCCCTTATATTTTAAGTCCTGGGTTATCGAGCCGATTACCGCTCCAGTGTAAATCTTGTTATTCCTTCCGATAGTCGTATAGCCATCTAAAACCGCATGCGGCCCGATCTTTGTTCCGCTTCCGATCTTCACATTTGGCCCGATGAAACAATAAGGGCCGACTTCTACATCGTCGGCCGACTTAGCCTTTTTATCCACAATCGCTGTAGGATGAATTTTCATATTACTATTTAAGCCTCTTCTTCCCCTCCTCCAACTATAGCGAACATAAGTTCCGCTTCTGCAATTACTTTATCCTCTACAGTCGCCACAGCTTTGACCTGCACCGTCTTCGACTTAAGCCTCATCACTTGGGTTTCCAAAATTAGTTGGTCTCCTGGCACAACTGCTTTTCTAAATTTCACTTTATCCATCGACATAAAATAAGCGTATTTGCCCAAATTCTCTCGCTTGTTCAACATCATAACGCCAGCTACTTGCGCGAGCGCTTCGATAATCAATACGCCCGGCATAATAGGTCTATTGGGGAAATGTCCCGGAAAGAAGAATTCGTTCATCGTAACATTTTTGACACCAACGGCGTGCTTATCTTCTTCCAATTCCATTATCCTATCTATTAAAAGAAATGGATAGCGGTGAGGTAAGATCTTCTGAATATCATTTATATCTAACGGCGTGCCAACAATGCCAGGGGAGGTGGCTTTTATCCCACCGTCACGAACACGTTCTTCCATCTGTTTTATCTTTTGGATCAGCCTTATATTTAAAGGATGACCAGATTTTACGGCTATCACATGACCCTTTATCGGCACCCCAAGTAGATATAAATCACCTATTAGGTCTGAAACTTTATGGCGTGCGAATTCGTCATCGTATCTTAACTTATTTTTGATAACTCCTCTTTGCCCAATTAGTAAAGTATTCTCCAGGTTTGCTCCTTTGCCTAATCCTTGTTTCCTTAATTCTTCGGCCTCGGTCTCTAAACAGAACGTCCTTGAGGGCGCTATCTCCTTTTCGAAAACTTCGGGAGTAATTACAAATGATGTATATTGAGCCTTAAGTAGTGGATGGTCATAACTTAACATATATGATATTTTAAACTCCAAATCCGGCAGGATGGCTAAAATTGTATCGTTCTCCTCAAGCCATATCGGTTCCTTCGCTTGAAAAAATTTCTTTAAAGCTGACTGTTCTTCTATACCCGCCTTGTGTATCAACTCAACAAATGGCGATGCAGAACCATCTAACCCTGGAACTTCAGATCCGCTTATCTCTATTCTTACATTATCTATCATCAATCCACATAAAGCTGCCATTAGATGTTCAATGGTATGAACTTCGACAGAATCACAACTCAACGAAGTCCGACGAGGTCTGCGACTCGATTCCATTATGTTAGATATATTCGCTTTAATGTGTGGAGCGCCGGATAAGTCGGTGCGGATAAAGCTTATCCCAGAATTCGATTCTGCTGGAAGTAGTCGGATTTTAACTTTCTCACCCGAATGAAGGCCTACGCCTTCTAATTCAACCTCTCTTCTTATCGTCCGCTGTGATTCCATAGGTAAGTCTATGCTCCAGTTCACCTATCTTATCTTCGAGTTGTTTGACCGCTTTAAAAAGTTCGGGCAATCTTTGCACAAATGCGTTTATGCGCTTTGCTTTGTCATGAGGTTTGGCTGGATATCCTGAAACGCAAGTATTAGGAGGGACCGACTTTGTAACACCTGCCTGAGCAGCAACTACGGCGTTATCTCCGACGGTTATGTGGCCTACAAGTCCTGCCTGACCAGCTAAAGTTACGCCTCTGCCAATCGTTGTTGAGCCCGAGATCCCAGCTTGGGCTACAATTATGGAATTTTCTCCTATTATTACATTATGTGCGATTTGAACGAGATTATCGATTTTGGTTCCGCGGCCTATTAATGTCTTGCCAAATCTTGCCCTATCTATTGTGACATTTGCGCCAATCTCAACATCATCCTCAATTACAACTGTTCCAATCTGTGGTATCTTATGATGGACGCCCTTAACGGTCGCAAAACCAAATCCATCACTACCAATTACAGTTCCAGAATGTATAACAACTCTATTTCCTATCTCAATTCTTTCTCGAATCGCTACGTTAGGATAGACAAGGCAATCCGCTCCGATTTTCGTATGATGTCCGATATAACAACCCGCGTAAATTACAGCCCTATCCCCCACTTCGACATTATCATCTAAAACGACATAAGGTTGTAACGCCACGTCACGGCCTAATTTTACATTCTGCCCTATTATAGCCGTCGGATGGATTCCCGACGGATACACTTGCTCATTAGGGGCTAACAATGATACCATTTTCGCAAATGCAAGCGAAGGATTATCGGTGCGGATTATTGGTTTAGGCGCTTTTTTTATCTCGCGCGAGGTTATTATCGCGGTGGCCTTGGTAGTATCCATAAGGTGAAGGTATTTAGGATTCGCCAAAAATGTCAAGTCCCCTTCCTGTGCTTCTTTTATGCCACTAATGCCGGTTATTACGACATCTTCTTCGCCAACAACCTCGCCCTCAATTAATTGGGCGATCTCTTTTAACGTCTTTCGCATCAACTTAATCTGTTCTGCCACTTCTTATTTCTTCCCCTTTGCATACCTTTCGTTTAAAGCCTTTAATATCATACCCGTCAAATTATCGCCTTCTTTGCCATATAATATTGCTCGGCTATCGAGTATTAAGAAGTAACCCTCCTTTTTGCCGATTTCGTCGACGAGATCTTTTATCTCTTTGCCTATTTGACGCGCCATGTCATCCCGTTCTTTTAACAAAGCATCCCTGCTTTCCCTGTCAAAATCTTGAAGTTTTTTAAGTTTTCCGTCTATCGCCGCTTGTTTAGTCTCTTTGCCTTTGTCGCCCATCAAATCCATTTCGTCTTTTAATTTCTTGATCTCGGATACTAGCTTCTCCCTATCTTTTTGCATCGTAGTTCTTTTGCTTTCCAGTCGCTTATCGGAATCCTTCGTCTTATTATAATCGTCGAATACCTTGATAAAGTCTACATAGGCGATCTTTTCGCCAGCTGCATATGCGGCGGTAAAAAACCCAAGAGAAACTGTTACTAGGTACACCGCTGCAAAAAATTTTGAAACAAAATTTTTCATGCCCTGCTCCTTTTTTATTTTTTAAAAAGCCCTGCTCAAAGTGAAATGAAATCTCCCTTGTTTCTTTTCCCCTGGATCAACTCTTAAAGGAAAACCATAATCTAATTTGACCGGCCCTATGGGGGTCTTGACCCTTACCCCCACGCCTGTGCTATATTTATATCCGCCTGAACCAAAATCTTCTGCATTAGTCCACACATTTCCAGCATCGAAGAAAACTGCCCCTTTTATAAATTCAACTATTGGAAATACATATTCGGCGTTGCCGATAAGTAAAGCCTCGCCGCCTATAGGATCGTTAGAAGACGGGTCCCTAGGGCCTACACGCCTTTCCCTAAATCCGCGAATCGTATTCGAACCACCGGCGTAGAACCTTTCATATATAGGAACGCTGTCCGAATTACCATAGGCATCGACTATGCCAGCTCGCAATTTCAATTCTATGACGTGATTTTCATGAGGTGGAATATAAAACGACGACGAACCATACCATTTTACAAAATCTTTATCGCCGGCAAACGGCCCGCCTGCTCCTTCTACAGAGCCAAATAATTGGTAACCTTTTGTTGGGTTGTAAACCGAATCCGTCGTGTCGCGCGTCAATGCCAGCGTTAAACTCGAAATGTTATTTGACCCCTCTTCTTTCCTCAAATCGTAAGTCGCTTCAGAGGAAACATCTGAGATCTCAACCTCTTCAAGCCGATATGTCAAATCCCCTCTATCATAATCTGTAAATTCCTTGCCAAACCTTAAAGCGCCGCCTCGCCTCATCTCATCATAACCATACCCGACATCCGTTGACCTCAGGCGCGTATTCTGATAGACATCGAAGCCAAAAAGATACGGATAACCGAATATCCATGGCTCAGTAAAACTTAATAGATAATTCCTCCTTACGGTGCCGAATTCGCCTCTAAGTACCAATTGTTGCCCGCCACCAGTAAAAGTTGGAAAATTCATAATATCGAAATTTCGCTGTGTAACTTGGATGAAACCGACCGCTTTATCGATGGTAGAAAATCCGCCGCCGAATGAAAACTCGCCAGTTTTGGCTTCTTTCACTTCAACTATTAAATTGCTTTTGTTAAGAGTCGTGCCCTTTTCCGTATCGAAGGATATCTCTTCGAAATAACCTAAATTATAAAGCCTCTCTTTCGAGCGTTGAAGTTTTTTCCCATCGAAGGGTTCGCCGGGTCGAACCCTAAGTTCCCTTCTTATTACTTTATCCTTGGTCTTTATATTCCCTTTTATCTCGATCCTCTCAACATAAGTCAGTTCATTCTCCACGATATTATAAGTAACATCTATATTGCTGGTCGAAGGATTTAAAAATGTCTCTGACTTCACAATCGCATATATATATCCTTTTTCGAAATACAATCCTTGAACGGTGTTTACATCCTCCCTTAATCCATCTCGGTTGAACGCTTGACCTGTGGTCAACTTAAGGGGCTTCCTCATATTTTCTTCGGATATAACAACATTGCCGGAAAACTTAATTTCGCCGACCAAATATTTTCTTCCCTCATCGACTTTAATATTTATGTGGAGGAACTTTCCCGTGCTATCGTATTTCAATTCGGGCTCAAGTCTTATATCCAAAAAGCCTTGTGATTCGTAAAAGGCCTTTATCTTTTCTAAATCCCCTTCAAATGTCTCTTCGTTAAAAACGCCTGAAGTAAATAATGTATCCTTTTTCGTTGCCATCAACTTAAGTAATTTACCAGTTTTAAATGCGCGGTTGCCCTCAAAGGTTATCTTCCTTATCTTAACCCTTTTGCCTTCATCTACCGTTATCGTCACTATCGCCTTGCCGGTTGCCTCATCTAATCTTATCGCGTAATTTACATTTGCATGGGTAAAACCTTTCTTGTAATATAGCTCCCTTACCGTCCTTATGTCCTCTTTAAGCTGCTTCTCATCCAATATTTCATCCTGCTTCGACTTTATCTCTTTCTTAAGTTTATCGTCTCTTATCGCCTTATTTCCCATAAAGATGATTTGCCCTACCGGCGGCCTCTCCGTGACGACGAAGATGACTTCTATCCCATCCTCGTACTCCTTCACCTCTGCTTTTACATCGGAAAAGTATCCCAAACCATAAATGCGCTTTATATCTTCGTCGACAGCAGCTTTCGTATACGGCTCGCCCACGCTCGCCTTTATCTTAGAAAGAATAACCGAAGAGGCTATCGCTTTATTTCCGGAGATGTAGATGGACTTTACCGCTTTCCCAGGTACTTCCTGAGAAAGGGCGTAACCACAAATCAAAATGAACGACAGTATGATTACAAATGCTAACAGGTGCTTTTTCATTAAACGTTTAATTTAGCATATAGAAAATATAATGTAAAGAAAATTGTTATTCTTCGGGTAATTTCGCTAAATTTTCGAATCTGGTATATTCCTTTATGAATGTTAAGTTAATTGTCCCGGTGGGGCCATTTCTTTGTTTGGCTATCATTAACTCGACAAGGCCTCTATTCTCTTCTGTCGGCGTATATAACTCCTCGCGAAATAGCAGTGCTACCACATCTGCATCCTGCTCAATCGCTCCGGATTCCCTTAAGTCTGCTAACTGTGGACGCCTATCATCCCTCTTCTCGGGACCTCTAGAAAGTTGGCTTATCGCAACTAATGGAACGTTCAATTCCTTCGCAAGCGACTTCAAGGAACGAGAGATATCGGCTATTTCCTGCTGCCTATTCTCCGATCGAGATGAGCTCTGTAACATCTGCAGATAATCGACTATTATAAGTTGAATATCATGCTGTGATTTGAGCCTTCTGGCCTTCCCCCTTAACTCCAAAATAGATAAAGTGGCTGAATCATCGATATATATCGGCGCCTCCGATAATTTACCGGCGGCGTTCGTCAAGCGCGGCCAATCTGATTGGGATAAAAAACCTGTTCTTACTTTATTTGCATCGACCCTTGCGTGCGAACATAACATCCTCCGAACTAGTTGTTCCTTCGACATCTCAAGGCTAAAAATCGCAACCGGCAACTTCCCCATAACCCCAGCATGTTCCATGATAGAACAGGCGAAGGCGCTCTTGCCCATCGAAGGCCTTCCAGCAACTACAATTAAATCCGACTTCTGTAAACCAGCTGTCAATCTATCGAAATCATGGAATCCGGTCGGAATCCCAGTTATATTTGTTTTTCTTTGATAAAGGGAATCTATCGTCTCGATCGAATCTTTAATTATATCTTTTAACGAAATGAACCCGCCTTCGATCTTTTTAGACGTTATCTCAAATATCATTCGTTCGGCCTTATCTAAAAGAACGTCGGCATCCTCTTGTGCCTCATATGCCTCAGAGGCAATTGTAGTTGCGCTTGCAATTAAATTCCGAAGCAAGCTTTTCTCCTTGACTATCTTCGCATAATGTCGAATATTGGCGGCGGTTGGAACACAAGCTGTCAAACTGGTCAAATAATTTATCCCGCCTACATATTCAAGCACATCTTTCTTTTTTAACTCATCGATTAAAGTTACGATGTCGGCAACCCTGCTTCTGTTATAAAGGCCAACTACCGCATTAAAGATCATCTTGTGGGCTTCCTTATAAAAACAATCCTCATCGAGTATTTCTATAGCGTGGGATATGGCTTCTTCCTCGATAAGCATCGAACATAGCACTGCCATTTCCGCATCTATATTTTGCGGCGGCAATTTCTCTAAAGAGATATCCTTTGATAAATCCTTCGTCGCCATATTACTTTTTCACCACCCACAGTTTTAAATTAGCGGTTACCTCTGGATGTAACCTAATTGGCACAGAATAAATCCCAATCTGATTTATATGTTCTTTCAAATCTATCTTTTTCTTATCTACGACAATCCCTTCCGCTTCCAATGCCTTTTGAATATCTATGCTCGTGACCGAACCGAATAATTTATCGTCCCTGCCGACCTCAACCGCAATTGTGCAGGAAATGCGCGAGATGCGTTCAGCCAACTGCTGTGCTTCAAGTTTTTCTTTCTGTTGCGCTTCCGCCATACGTTTCTTCTCAACTTCAACAGCTTTTAAATTCTGCTCGGTCGCTAATAAAGCTAGCCCTTTAGGAAAGAAATAATTTCTTGCATATCCATCTCTCACAGAAATAACTTCGCCGGATTTGCCTAATTTTTCTACATCTTGTAACAAGATCAACTTAACCATAGTCATTAAAGAGCTTTTTTAACTTAAACCGAAATAAATGGCAGGAACGCCACAACCCTTGCCTTCTTGATAGCTCGGGCGAGTTGGCGTTGATGCTTAGCGCAATTGCCCGAGATCCTCGACGGAACTATCTTCCCGCGCTCGGTTATAAATTTAGAAAGTTTTTGGATATCTTTATAATCTATATCTTTTACCTTCTCAACGCAAAATTTACAAACCCTCTTTCTAAAAATTCGTTTAGGTCTTTCCATCATTGCTCCTCTTTAAAATGGCAATTCTTCGTCAGAAGTGCCTTCGACTTTCTTTGATTTATTTTGTTCGGCTACGCCCTCTTCAAAAGGCATATCGAGCGTCTCCTCTTTTAATGTTTCGGCATCGGGCGTTACTCCAGCACCTTTGCCTCTACCTAAAAATTGTACGTTTTGTGCTACTGCTTCTAACGTCGAGCGTTTCTCACCCTGTGGCGTTTCCCAACTTCGGCTCTGGAGTCTTCCCTCAACGAAGACGGGACTGCCTTTAGATAAATATTCGCCGCAGGTTTCAGCGAGTTTACCCCAAACGACAACGCGAACGTAACAGACCTCTTCTTTCTTCTCACCAGATTGCAAAGTGTAGGCTCTGTTAGTCGCTACTGTAAAAGTAGTGACTGCCGCTCCGCTCGGTACATACCTTAACTCGGGGTCGCGTGTTAAGTTTCCGATTAAAAATACTTTGTTCAATTTCGCCATTTAAAACCTCCCGTTGCCCGCCTCACCTAACTTAAGACGGGCTTAGCTCAAGCGGTGCTCCTTACTCGTCGCACCAGCAATGTCGCGTTTAAATATCTGTGCCCTTAAAATCGATTCGTTTAATTTATAAGATCTCTCCATATCCGAAATCGCCTTTGGGTCCGCTGTAAAGCTCACTAAAAAATAATGGCCTTGCCTTTCCTTCTTAATTTCATACGCAAGTTGTCTAACACCCATATCCTCCTTGTGTTCAACTGCCCCGCCGTTTTTACCTAACGCATCTAAAATTGCGGAAACGGTTTTTTCTATCTCATCTTTATTTAAATTTGGTTTAAGTATAAATACGCCTTCGTATTTCTTCATTTTCAATCCTTTCTATTTTTAACGTTGAAATAATGCGCGGCGCGCTCTGCGTCTTCTCTAATCCAAATTTCGCAACAGGAGACTGCTGAATTTACTACTTCACCCAAAATTTGCTTCTCCTTTTTATCAAAAGGCAATAACACATAATCGCTCAAATTACCCTTTAATCCCTTTTTCCCTATTCCTATCCTTAGCCTCGAAAATTCGCCAGTTCCTAAGCTTCCTATTATCGACTCCAAACCCTTATGACCTCCCGAGGAGCCCTTCGCCCTTATACGCATTATTCCGAGGGAAAGATTTACATCATCGCAAATTACGAGGAGGTCTTTTAACTTTACTTTCTTGCGGGACAATAACGGTGCAACTGCCTCGCCAGAATTATTCATATAACATTGAGGCAGTGCCATTATAATCTCTTCTTTAAAAAATTTCCCTTTTCCAATGAACGATTTAAAAACCTTCGAATCAAGTTTTATCTTCCATTTATCGGCTAGGGCAGAAACGACTACGAATCCAATATTGTGTCGAGTCGCTTCGTATCTCTTGCCGGGATTGCCAAGGCCGAGGATTAACTTCATTTGAATTTACTTTACTCTTTTTTCTCCTTCCCTTCTCTGCCCTTTTCTCCCGTCTCCTCCTCTGGAACTTCCTCTTTCTTCTGTTTTATAACCTCGGGCTCGGTTATTGCCTCCTCGGGTTTTACTTCTTCAACCTTGACCTCAACTGGCTTTTCAACGGCAATGACCCTTAACTCTGGGTCATTTAAAATATTAACTTCCCTTGGTGCAACTATATCCTTTACGAAGAGCGCATCGCCTATCTTCAAATTTGTAACATCGATCTCTAACTTCTCTGGGATCTGGGTCGGCAGACATTCAACCTGAACTTCCCAAAGCACGTGTTCCAAAATGCCTCCGTCTTGTTTGACGCCAATGGCCTCACCTTTAATAGCGATGGGTACATTAACCTTTATCGTCTCGGTTAATAAAATCTGATTAAAATCGGCATGCAATATATTGCCGGTAACAGGATTATGTTGAATCTCTTTTATAATACAAGTTCTTTCCTTATGTTTTTCATCGCCTGCGATCTTTAAATTTATGATGACGTTCTCGCCTGCCGCGGTATGAAGGACTTTCTCTAACGCTTTCCTGTCCAAAACTAAAGGAGTGGATTTCTCGCCTTTTCTATAAACAACTGCTGGAATGAGCCCTTTACTGCGTAAGCACTTTACCGCCTCCTTGCCCAATTCCTTTCTAAGTTTTGCTTCTAATTTAACCTGTTCCATCTATTACTTGAACCTCACTTTCCTTTCTATTAATAGAGTTTATCGAAGAGGGTGCTGATCGATTCCTCGTCGTGTATCCTTTCTATCGCTTTGCCTAAAAGGGGAGCAACTGAAAGAATTTTTATCTTTGATATCATCTTCTTCTTGTCGATAGGTATCGTATCGGTAACTATCAATTCTTCCAATTCGGATTTTTTTATCCTCTCAATCGCAGGGCCGGAAAGGACTGGGTGGGTAGCGGCTGCATAAACTGCCTTTGCCCCCGCCGATTTAAGCGCTGCCACTGCTTCCACAAGCGTGCCAGCGGTAGCAATCAGATCGTCAACGATACAAACGTTTTTGCCCTTCACTTCACCCATTATATTCATAACCTCTGCTTCCCTATCGTTAACGCGTCTTTTATCTACAACCGCCAAGTCCGCCTTCAATTTCTTCGCATAAGCACGCGCCATCTTAACCCCACCGACATCTGGCGAAACAACCACCAGATTCGGCAGTTTCTTATTTTCAAAATATTCCATAAATACGTTTACAGCAAATAGATGGTCTAGCGGTATATCAAAAAATCCCTGTATTTGCCCGGCGTGTAAATCCATAGTCAAAACCCTGCCCGCACCTGCAATCGTTATCAAATTAGCGACCAGTTTCGCCGTTATCGGAACCCGAGGCATATCCTTCCTATCCTGCCTACCATATCCATAATAAGGGATTACCGCGGTAATACGGCGAGCAGAAGCGCGCCTTAACGCATCCAATAAAATCAAAAGCTCCATCATATTTTCGTTCACGGGCGGACAAGTAGGTTGAACTAGAAAGACGTCTTTTCCTCTTACATCTTGATTTATTTTCACCCTTATCTCGCCGTCATTAAATCTATCGACCGTGGTATCGCTTAAACCAATTTTAAGACAATTACAAATCTTTTTCGCCAGTTCCAAATTCGCATTTCCCGAGAAGACTAAAAGGTCATTTTTCTTCATCGCCATTTCCTTTTGTTATTTTGGCTTTTTTAAAATTTTAGCAGGCACTCCAACTACAACCGATTTCGGTGGAACATCCCTTTTGCGCAAAACGACACATCCCGCACCCGTTAAAGCACCTTTGCCAATTTTAACGGGGGCAACGAAAATAGTTCCGCTGCCTATAAATGCGTCGTCGCCGATTGTGGTCCTATGCTTTCCTTTGCCGTCATAATTTGCCGTGATAGTGCCGCATCCTATATTTACATCTTTGCCTATAAAAGCATCGCCTAAATATGTTAGATGTTTAGCTTTGGTCCCGCTTTTAATCCTTGAACGAACCACCTCAACAAAATTTCCAAGCTCAATGTCATCCTCTAATACTGTGCCTGACCTTATCCTACAAAAAGGCCCTATCGAACAATTTTTGCCTATCTTGACATTCTTCTCGATAACGACGAATGGATAAATTATAGTATCCTTGCCTATCTTGGCATCGGGCACAATAAATGTCGTCGATGGATCCAAAACAGTAACGGCTTCATTCAGTAACTTATTTATAGTCCTTTTTCTTATGATCGAAAAGGCCTTCGCTAAATCTACCCTCGAATTTACTCCGATTACTTCATCCGGGTCGTCTGTCTCGATGGAGTTTACCTTTTTATTCTCATCCGCGAATATCGCGATTAAATCGGTTAAATAATATTCCTTCTTAACCTTTGACTTTTTTACCTTTTTTATCCCATCGAACAGATCGCGCCTTTTAAAACAATAGACGCCGGCATTTATTTCACGAATACGCCTCTGCTCCGGCGTTGCTTCTCTCTCCTCGATTATCCCTTCGATATTATTAGATGAGCCACGAAGGATCCTGCCGTACCCGGTGGGATCATCTAATTTGGCGACTAAAAGGGTGCAAGAATTGCCGGATCTTTTATGTTCCTTTATTAAGGACCTTATAGTTTCGGATTTGATCAAAGGGGCGTCGCCGTATAAAACAAGGACGTCTTCGACAGGCGATAAGGCATTTTTCGCAACTTTTACAGCATTGGCGGTCCCTAATCTTCTTCTCTGAAATACAACTTTTCCCTTACTTTTTAAAAAATCTCTAACTTCCTTTGCCCCATATCCAATTACAACTAAAGGACGCTTAATGCCAACCCCGTTTACAGCATCCAATGCGCATTGGAGAATAGGTTTTCCATATAACTCATATAAGATCTTGGGTGTCTCGGCCTTAAAACGCGTTCCTTCTCCAGCAGCTAAAATTATGCAACCACAACTGCGCAATTTTTAATCCCTTCCAATATTTAAGCTATCTTTCGTTTATCTTCACCCCGCGCAATAAGAATTGGTTTAGACCTGCGCGTAATACACTCGGGTGTAATTATGCATTCTACGATGTCACTCTGCGACGGTAATTCATACATAACCTCGAGCATCACTTCCTCTAAAATCGAACGCAATCCACGAGCCCCCGTGCCTTTGCGTAACGCTTCCCTCGCAATCGTGTTTAAAGATTCGTCGGAGAATGTTAACTTTACATTCTCCATCTCAAAAAATTTAGTGTATTGCTTTATGAGTGCGTTTTTAGGCTTAAGTAACACGTCCACTAAATCTCGCTCGTCAAGGGGATTCAAAGTCGCAACAACTGGAAATCTGCCTACGAATTCGGGTATCATTCCGAACTTCAATAAATCCTCCGGCTCAACCTGTGCTAAAGTATCGCCTAACCTCTTGGCCTTGGTTAATTGAGGCTCGTCTAAATATGCGGTAAACCCTATCGTCTTCTTCCCAATCCTGCGCTCTATTATCTTATCCAACGTCGAAAAGGTGCCGCCACAAATGAAGAGTATATTTGTTGTATCAACCTGGATATATTCCTGCTGCGGATGTTTTCTGCCACCTTGTGGTGGAACGTTTGCTATCGTACCCTCTAAAATCTTAAGCAGTGCCTGTTGAACTCCTTCGCCTGACACATCTCGGGTAATCGAAACATTATCTTGGGTCTTGCCGATTTTATCTATCTCATCGATATAGACTATCCCGTATTGCGCGCGCTTTACATCATAATTGCACCCCTGTAAAAGTTGAAGTAAAACATTTTCTACGTCCTCTCCGACATAACCTGCTTCGGTCAAAGGCGTGGCATCGCACAATGTAAATGGAACATCTAAGATCTTGGCCAATGTCCTCGCAATCAACGTCTTGCCGGAGCCGGTAGGCCCAATTAATAACATATTGGATTTTTCAAATTCCACATCGCGATGAGCGGATTGAGTTACTATTCTTTTATAGTGATTGTAAACCGCAACCGAAAGTTGCCTTTTGGCACGTTCTTGGCCTATCACATATTGGTCTAATTGGCGCTTAATCTCTGCGGGCTTTGAGAGTTCTTTAAGGCGGGATTCGCGCTTTGACTCTACTTCCTCTTCTTCGTCGCTTGCGAGTATCTGATTGCAAAGTTTAACGCAGCTCTCGCAAATATATGCGCCTTGACCTGAGAATAATTTTTTTACTCTGTCCCGTGACTTCCCGCAGAATGAGCATTTCTCTGCCATTTTTCCTTTTCCTATTTGCCTAAAATTTTATAAGTGCGCATATGGCTGGGACGTCTGGACTCGAACCAGAATAGCGAGACCCAAATTCTCGTGTCCTACCTTTGGACGACGTCCCAAAATAAAATTATTTTTCGCTAATTCACTAAAGCGTAGTTAAGTTATATTGCTTTAATAACCTCTGCACATCCGATATCATAAAAATCTCTCGCCCTTGGAACACTACATTACAGTGCAGAAGGGAATTTATTTAATTACTCTTCCTCTTCGCCTGCTTCTTGTTTAAGGGGGCCTAAAGAAGGTCCTTTTATCTTTTCGGCCTCGTATGCGTCGAGGACCTTCTTTTGAATGTACTCCCTGCACTCGAGGGTTATGGGGTGGGCAATGTCTTTATGTTCTGACTGGCGTTCCTTCGCTTCGTCTTGTAGTTCCCTCGGTGGACGGTTCAACGCTTCTAAACTCGCACCACAATTATTGCAAAACTTGGAACGCACTACATTCTTAAAGTTGCACTTGGGACAAGGTTCCTTTATCTTCCTTGACGGCATGGCAACAAACAGACCTTTCTGCCCCTCGATGACCTTTACGTTCCTGACGACGAACGAATTATCAAGGGTTATCGTAGCATATGCCTTTAATTTCTTGTCCTGCCCTTCCTTCATAAAAATCCTAACCTCGGTGATTTCCATATCAACCTACTCCTTTCTTCACCCATAGATGAAAATGGCTGGCCTTTGGCTAATTTACCAGTATGTCGTTGCTACGAAAGCCTGCCAGCCCTCCTTAAGTGAGAGCCTCTTCTTCGCCCCGAGAACTTCCTCTTGACTTGAGGCGATTCCAAATACAGTAGGCCCACTCCCGCTCATTAAAGATGTTTTTAACCCAGCCTTCAGTATCGCTGATTTAACTTCGTGGATTTCTTTAAACCTTTTTTCAATCGGGCCTTCTAAGCTGTTAAATAAAAACTCCTTAAGGTCCCCAAAGCGAATTTTCCTGAAGGATTTTAAATCAATTTTACTATTATTGCTCTTATGTGTCAAGCCCAAATTTAGGGCGGAATATGCCTCTTTTGCTAACACTCCAAACCCTGGATTTACTAAAAGATACCAAAAACTTTCCGACTTAGGAAGTCCCTCCAAAATTCCCCCCTTATCGCGCCCAACGGCCCTTCCTACGTCTAAGATAAAAAATGAAACGTCGGCACCCAACTGCGCTGCGAGTCTTAAAAGCTCGTCTTTCCTCAACCCTAAGTTCCAAACCGTGTTTAATCCACATAAACAAGTTGCGCAATTTGAACTTGCTCCGCCTAACCCTGCCGCTACTGGAATCCTCTTATTTATAGTTATCTCGGCCCCTGCTTTTGGAGAATACTTTTCTTTGAGTAACTTTGCCGCTTTATATGCCAGATTGCGAGCATCGGTAGGGACCTTTGAATTATCACATAAAATACTGATCTCATCCTTAATCGGTTTTAATCTGATCTCATCACAAAGGTCTATCCGCTCAAATATCGTCTCGATATCGTGAAATCCATCCGGTCTTTTCCTAAGGACTTTTAAGTAAAGATTTATCTTGGCAGGAGACTTTAAGGTAAGAACTTCATCCATTATTTAAGCTTTAACACTTCTTGTGACGCTTTTACAATGCCATCGGAACTTAAACCAAAATACTTCATCAGTTCCCAGGCCTCACCCGATTCGCCGAATCTGTCTTTAATGCCGACCATCTTTATTGGAACAGGATGATTTGCTGCCGCCACCTCAGAAACAGCGCTTCCCATTCCACCGACAATGGTATGTTCTTCGGCGGTAACAAAAGCCCCGGTCTCTTTGGCGGCCTTTAAAATCTCCTCTTTATCTATCGGCTTTATCGTGTGAAGATTTATTACTCTCGCGCTTATGCCTTGCCCTTTCAGTTCCTCATGCGCCTTTAACGCTTCGTGCACCATAACTCCGCACGCAAATATAGTCAAATCATCGCCATCCCTTAGAACAATTGCATCACCTATTCTAAATGGTTCGTTTCCGTTTGTAATAATTGGGAATGGCTCGCGCCCTAATCTTAAATACACTGGACCGGGATGCGAGGCCGCTTGAATCGTCGCTAACTTTGCCTCAACGACGTCACACGGCACGAGTACCGTCATATTTGGCAAAACGCGCATTAAGGTTAACTCTTCAAGCGCTTGATGGGAAGCTCCATCCGGTCCGACCGAAATTCCGCCGTGGCTTCCACCTATTTTTACATTTAAATTCATATAACATATTGAAAGCCTTATCTGATCCCAAGCACGACCAGATGCAAATATGCCAAAGGTACATGCAAATGCGATCTTTCCACATAAAGCGAATCCGGCAGCGGTTGAAAACATATCCTGCTCTGCAACTCCTAAATCAAAGAACCTCTCCGGATACTTATCTTTAAACCAATTTGCACGAGTAGATTGTGTAAGATCGGCTGATAAAACGACGACGTTATCTTTTGTCTTTCCTAGTTCAACCAACGCCTCTCCAAATCCGTCGCGAGTGGGTCTCATCTGTGACATAGATCTTAGTCTCCTTCTTCTACTTCCTTGAGTGCCCTTTCCAAATCGGCTTTCTTTATTGCAATACCGTGGTAAGCAACTGCATCCTTCTCTATAAAAGAGACGCCCTTACCCTTTATGGTGTGGGCAATAATAATTGTTGGTTTGCCTTTAATCAGCTCGGCTTCATCGTATGCATCCATTAACTGTTTGAAGTCGTGGCCATCTGCCTCAATTACGTGCCACCCAAACGACATCCACTTTTCCTTTATCGGCTCTAAATTTTTTACGTCGCTGGTCCATCCGTCTATCTGCTGCTTATTGAAATCCGTTATCCCGCATAAATTATCTATTTTGTAATGCCCTGCTGTCATTGCGGCTTCCCAAATCTGTCCTTCGTCCATCTCTCCATCGCCCAAAAGACAATAGACCCTGTAATCTTTTTTATCGAGCCGAGCGGAAAGCGCTATTCCATTCGAAATGGAAAGCCCCTGTCCTAAAGAGCCGGTGGATGCCTCACATCCTGGAGTAAATAGGCTGGCGTGCCCTTGTAAGATGGAACCCAATTTCCTTAACTTCAGAAGTTCCTCGTGCGGGAAAAATCCCCTGTGTGCTAAGACCGCATAAAGCGGAGGACAAGTATGGCCCTTCGATAATACAAACCTATCTCTATCCGGCCAGCCCGGATTTTTTGGGTCGTGCCGCAATTTATAATAGTAAAGCGCAACTATAATCTCAACGCAGGACAAAGAACCTGATGTATGGCCCGAACCGGCTTCCGCAAGCATCTTCAATACATCCTTTCTAATTTCCTTGGCAATCGATTTTAATTCTTCGATGCTTGGCCGTTTCATTGTTTTTGCGCCCTCTCCGACCTTTCCAATTTCTCTTTTACGCTTTGTTGTTTTGGGTCTAACTCTAACGACCTCTTCCACGCTTCCCTCGCTTTCTCCTCCAAGCCCTTTTTATGATACGCATCACCTAAATGGTCATAAATTATAGGGTCCTTTCCATACAATTGAATCGCCCCCTCAAGTTGTGCAACCGCTTCGTCTATCATCCCCTTCTGATAATACGCCCAACCAAGACTATCAACATATGCGCCATTATCAGGATCTACCTCAAGGGCTCTTTTTATTAACTCCACCGCTTCATCTAAATTAGCGCCCTCTTCCGCATGCATATAACCCAAATAATTCAGCGCATCCGCATGCTTGGGATTTAACTCAATCGCCTTCTTTAACGCTTGCTTGGCCAAATCCTTTTGACCCTGCCTTTCATAGGCGGAACCTAAATAGAAATGACCGTCGGCGTCATCCGGCGTTAGCTCAACGACTTTTTTGTACGAATCTATCGATTCATTCCACATCTCTTTCTGCGAATACGCCACTCCTAACGCAAGGTAAATTATATTTGCCTTATCTTTGACATCTAAAGCTTGTGCCTTTTTCAAGAGGTCGATTGCCTCATCGGTCCTCTTCTCGTTCAAATAGATATACGCCAGCTCCAAATAGCCCTCGACATCTTTCGGCTCTAAATCTATAACGAGCTTATACGTCGATATAGCATCCTCTATCTTTTTGTCTCGAAAATAAAGCTGAGCAAGGAGCCTATAGACCTTGGTATTTAACGGCTCCAACTCTAAAAACCTTTTATAACCTGCTACCGCTTTATCGTTTTCTCCTTTTATCTCGTGTATTATCGCCTTGCTCAAAATCGCTTCTGTGTAATTCGGGTCTAATTTAATCGCCTCTTCGAAATGGGCTATCGCATCGTCAGGCCGTTCTAACCTGCTATAGATAATACCCAAATTAAAATGGACTAAACTGTCCACCCCGCCGGACTCTTTTAAAATCGCTTCATAAATTTCGGCGGCCTCTTTTAATTTCTCCTGTATGACGTACAAATCTGCAAGGGATGCGAGCGCCTTCAAGTCGTGTGGATTTCTCTTTATAACCTCTTCATATTGAAGTGCGGCCTGGTCAAATTTTTTTGTAATGGTGTACAGAAGTGCGAGGATAAATCTCGCTCTATAGTCATCCGGATTATACTTTATCGCGACATCTAAATGTTCGGTCGCCTCTTTATATTTCGCTAGCCTTATATAATCAAGCGCAACCCGCGTATGTATAGCGGAGGTACGATAATCATATTCGAGGGCTTTTTGATATTCTTCGATTGCCTCCTTAAATTTGCTCTCGCTATCTAATATGGCGCCCATAACAAAATGGGCATACGCCTTCGATGCTTTAGCCCTATTCGACGAGGAACCTTCTGCAATAAAGGTATCGCAATCGGAAAGACGTTCTGAAGATCGACAATATCGTGGGGTCTCTTTGGAGAAGATAAAAAGACTTACCCCAACAAGTAAGACGATTATATATCTTTTCACTTGAAAAGTAGGTTTATCCTTGGGATTTACTTCTTTTTATGCCTATCTCGGCGCAGTCTCTTCTTTCTCTTGTGTGTCCTAATCTTCCTTCTTTTTCGCTTTCTTCCGCACGGCATCTTGATTCAAGCCTCCTTTAATATATTACCTTATTAAGGGGATACTCGATAATCCCTTCCGCTCCCGCTTTCTTTAATTGGGGTATTAAATCTCTAACGCGTCTTTCATCGATAATCGTCTCAACTGCGACCCATTCTGATACGCTTAAATTTGAAATCGTAGGCCTGCGCATAGCGGGTAGAATGGCCAAGACCTTCTTTAAATCCTTTATTGAGACATTCATCTTAAGACCGACCTTCTCCTCAGCCAATATAGCGCCTTTCAAAAGGATTGCGAGTTTCTCTACCTTCGCTCTTTTCCAAGAATCCTTCCAGGAATTTTTGTTTGCGATCAATTGAGTTGTTGAAACGCAAATCGTCTCTACAATCCTTAAATTGTGAGCTCGTAGGGATGAGCCTGTTTCGGTGAGCTCAACTATCGCATCCACGAGGTCAGTACCCACCTTTGCCTCGGTTGCTCCCCAAGAAAATTCGACGTCCGCTCTTATCTTTTTCTTCCTTAGAAAATCCTTCGTTACATTAACTAATTCGGTTGCGATCTTCTTCCCTTTAAGGTCCGTAACCTTTCGGATATTGGAACTTTCAGGCACAGCTAAAACCCACTTGACGGGATTCAAACTTTGCTTCGCGTATGCAAGTTCCGTAACCCGCACAACTTCAGAGCCGTTCTCTAAAATCCAATCATTGCCTGTTATGCCACAGTCAAGGATGCCCTCTTCTACATATCTGGACATCTCCTGCGCCCTAAGGAGGACTGGCTCTAATTCAGGGTCATCTATCAACGGGAAATAAGACCTCTCCGAAGCGGAAATCGAAAATCCCGCCTTCTTTAACATTTTAAAGGTAGCCTCTTGTAGGCTACCTTTTGGCAACCCTATCTTAAGTTTAGGCATCTATTTTATACCCCTTCTTTTAAGATCTTTTTAATCTCGGACTTTAACTTACGGCGAGAATATATCTTGCCGCTCTCTTTAACCCTCGTTCTGGGATTGATAATCCACTTTCTCCTTACCTTAATTTCTCTTTTTTTATTAGACATATTATTCTATATTTAATCTACTAAAAAGTCAATTATATTTTCCGCTTTGAAATTAAATATTTAATCACTTCGGCTTGTGTTTTCGCGGGAACGTTCGATTTCCCCAGCGAGAAAATCTCACTTTAGCTTCATCCTCGCTCGTCCCGACTTTGTCGGGACACCGTGCTCGCTTAG
>JBDRDF010000042.1:0-42667 GCA_043821025.1 Candidatus Omnitrophota bacterium | reverse complement strand
GTTCCCACGATTCCAACCCTGTGCCCTGCGGTCGTTAGGATACTATCCATCAAATATGAGATCGTCGTCTTGCCGTTGGTTCCGGTTATCCCAATGCACTTTATCTTCTCGGAAGGCCTGCCGTAAAATTCATTCGCGATTTTAGCCAACGCAACCCTTGAATCTTTTACATAAATCTTAGGGAATCCATCGGAGAGCACAACATCCTTTTGAACTACAACTGCAATTGCTCCCCTATCGATCGCCTCGTTCGCGAATTTATGCCCATCCAATTTCGTGCCATCAATAGCGATAAACAAGTAGCCCCTTTTTATCGCTCTAGAATCGCACGCAATCCCTTCGATTTCGATATCGTCGATATCTAAATCGGGGCTTTCGTATTCGACAGATTTTAACAACTCTTTTAATTTCACTTTAATCCTCTACGTTTTCAACTTCCAACCTAACCTGCATTAAGCGTTCGGGTTTAATCTCCAAATATCTCAACACATTCTGCGCTACTCTCTTAAAAACCGGAGCAGCAACAACGCCGCCGTAATAAAATGGCCTTGGCTCATCGAGCATAACAACAACCGCAATCTTCGGATCGTCAACTGGAGCGAAACCGATGAACGAAGCGACAAATTTGGAATGGGAATACGTCCCATCAGGCTCGACCTTTTGCGAAGTCCCAGTCTTGCCCGCAACCTTGTAGCCCTCAACCTCTGCCAATCTTCCAGTTCCCTCAGAAACTACGCCGCTTAAAATATCTCTCATAATCGCCGCAGTCTCCTCGGAGAGGACACGCCTTAAAACGGTGGGCTCAAATGATTTTATAATTTCGCCGTGTTTGTCTTGGACGGCTTTTACAATGTGCGGTTTGACCAACCCTCCGCCATTTGCGATCGCTGAAATTGCACAGGCAAGTTGAATGGGCGTTACGGTAACTTCTTGTCCCATCGGAATTGCGCCTATAGAAAGTTTCGACCACAATGATGTGGGGCGAATAAATCCCCGCACCTCGCCAGGCAGATCGATATCTGTCAATTCACCAAATCCAAATGCCTTAACGAACCTATACAATTCGGAAGGGCCTAAAATTTGTGCGACTTTGACGGTTCCTATATTTGACGATTTTTCAATGACCTGCCTGAAGGTCAACCAACCATGTGGCTTATGGTCATGCAGGATGTGCCCCGCGATCTTATATTCACCATTTTCACAGAAAAATTTATCATTTAAACCCACGACCTTCTTCTCAATAGCGGCAGCAGCAGTTACTATTTTAAAGACGGAGCCCGGTTCAAACATATCTGTTACAACGCGATTCCTCTTGCTCTCAGGCGAAACTTTTTCAAACGAATTTATGTCATAAGTAGGACGATTTGATAAGGCTAATATATCCCCTGTTTTTGGATCCATTACTATTATGCAAGCACCTTTAGGGTGGGCGTCTTTCATAGCCCTGTCAATTTCACGCTCGGCGATATGTTGTATTATCTCGTCCACTGTCAACACTAAATCGAGGCCATCGACCGAAGGGAAATATTCATATTCAAAAGAAGCTATTGGACGGCGCTTTGCATCTCTAAATGTGGCGCGGTATCCAGGACTTCCTTTTAAATACTCTTCATATAAAAGCTCCAATCCCTCTAATCCTTTATTATCAATATCCGCATAACCAATTAGGTGGCTTGCGAGCGAACCGTTCGGATAAAATCTCTTCGGCTCCTTTACAAATTCAATGCCCTTAATGCTAAGTGCCTTTAGGCGGGCCGATTCTGCAGGGGTAAGCTTCCTTTTGAGCCAAACGAAACCCTTATCTCGACTTAAACGCTCGAGCAAAAAACTTTCGCTTACATTCAAAACGGGCGAAAGCAATCGCGCAGTTTCTCTTTTCTCTTTGACTTCCCTCGCGTTAGCGTACACGGAGTCTAAGTTTAAAGAGACCACCAAAGGACGCCTATTTCTGTCATAGATTGTGCCACGTTTTGGCTGAAGTTCAATAATTGCGGTGTGTTGTTTTTTAGCGAGGCCTGAAAGATTATGAGCAAGCGCTAATTGAAGATAGGCAACGCGGATTAATAGAAAGGTTAATAAAGAAATAAATAAAGAAAAAATAAAATTAAGGCGGTTTTTGTGGGCTCTATCATACACGATATCCAACCCTTTTTTATCAATGGCAAAGAGCCATTAAAGGGTGTATTAGAAAATACTTTATTTAATAGGTCTTGCTTGCGCCTCAGGTCCTAAAACAAATATACTAGCAATTGCCTGACGGATCCTGCCGAATGGACCAGTTGCTCCCATAATTCCTTTCGATTCGCCTGCGCCAATTTTCCTCGACGTTGCAGAAACTAAAATTACCCGTTCTTTCGGAGGAACTTCCAATTTCAAATTTTGAGCAAGCAGGACCTTTTCAAGTCGGGCTGGCGATTCAAGGTATTTTACATTATATAATAAAATTTTATTGCGGTCAAGTAACTCAGAATGTAATCTTTCCTTCTCTTTTATATCGTAACTTAAACGTATCGATGCTACATTTTGGTTAACGTACATTAACGCGACCAAAGTGATTATCATAGTTGTTGTCAAAAATCTATAGATTTTCATATCGTTAAGCCTTATAGTTTCTTCGCGATGCGCAACTTTGCGCTTCGCGACCTCGGATTATCTTTAATCTCCCTTTCGCTGGGGCACATTGGCTTCTTCGTAACAAGCTCCAAAACCCCATTTGCTTTGGCTACCTTAAATTTCTCCTTAACTATCCTATCCTCTAAAGAATGATACGATATTACACAGATCAATCCAGAAGGCCTTAACAAAAAAATTGCGTCATCAAGCGCTTGCTTCAACGCATCCAATTCCTTATTGACAGCGATTCGAAGCGCCTGAAATGTCCTCGTTGCGGGATGCACTCTGCCGTGCCTTCCTTTATACGGTATGCTCCTTAAAATAACTTCGACGAGCCTTCCGGTTGTTTTAATCGATTCTGCTTTCCTCTCCCTAACTATCGCTTTCGCAACCCTCTTATGAAATCTCTCTTCGCCGTAATTCTTCAAAATCCAATCCAATTCCGCTTCGCTTAATTTATTCACAAGATACGACGCCGTAAGTTCCTCGTCCGTATTCATCCTCATATCCAACGGCGCATCGTATCTTATGCTAAATCCTCGCTGTGCCTTATCCAACTGTAGCGAAGAGACCCCTAAGTCGCAGAGGAAGCCATCGGCTTTTTCTATATTTACTTTTTCAAAGATCGCTTTTAAATTTTTAAAATCGTCGTGAACTAAAATATACGAACCTTCAAAGCGTCTTAAATTTGTATCCGCAATTTTTAACGCTTCGATATCTTTGTCTATTCCGATCAATTTCCCGCCGGGTACGATCTTTTCCAAAATCGCTTCAGCGTGGCCCCCCAAGCCTATGGTAGCATCCGCAATAATTTTGCCCGGGAAAAGTTTTAGCGCTTCTATTACTTCTTTTAAAAGAACGCTCTTATGTATAATTTCAGGGGGAAATTTTTTACCCTCCCCCTTCTAAATCAAGCAAGTTTTCGGCGGTCTTCTCGAACGAAGGCATCGCTCCCTCATAGTACTTCTTCCATTCATCCTTCGCCCAAATCTCGATCCTATTTGACACGCCCACTATTACAATATCCCTTTTTATCCCCGCATAATCCTTTAGATATTGCGGTATCAAAACTCTTCCTTGCTTATCAGAAGTAACATCTATTGCGCCAGAGAAATATAAGCGGTTAAATTGCCGTGCCTGCGCCTTCGTAAAAGACATAGATTTGAATCTCTGCTCCTGAAGGCGCCATTCCTCTTCGGTAAATACGAATAGACATTTATCTAATCCCCTTGTAATGTAAAATTTTTCAACGTAGTGTTCCTTGAAAACTTCCCTAAACTTCGAGGGGATGATAATTCTGCCTTTCCTATCGATAGTGTGTTCGTATTCACCGTAAAACATTTATAGCCTCTATCTTTTCTTCGAAAATAAAATGGGTTGTGGACTCCTAAATTTTTAAGGGCCGCTCGGCCTTTATTTTCGCCTTTTCCCTTTAAAGGGCTCCCCGACAAAGGCATATTTGGAATCCACAACCCTATCCTCCACTTTAAACCACTTTACTCTACTTGACGTTAGAAAGTATACATTATGCCTCCACGTTTGTCAAGGGGAAAATTTTTAGGGGAAAGTTCGGTAAGAAATTAGACTTACTTTACTACGCTACGCCGCGCTCGGTGCGCTTTATTCCTTTTAAGGCGAGTTCTAATACTTCGATTGAATCGCAGAATTTCTTCGCTTCCTGGACGGTGATTCTTTTTTCATTGCACAATCTGGCGAGGCATTGGTCAAAGGTTTCCATGCCGAAGATCTTGCCATCCTCAATGTAATTTATTATCTCGTTGGTCCTGCCTTCTCGAATTAAAGCCGCTATCGTCGGAGTAAGCATCATCGTCTCGCACGAGGAAATTCTACCCCCACCGACAGCTCTTGGCACAAGCCTCTGTGAGATAACGCCCTTTAAGAGAAGCGAAAGCTGAATCCTTACCTGTTGATGTTGATAGGGCGGAAAGAAATTCACTATTCGCTCAATGGTCTGTGTCGCATTTATAGAATGAATCGTGCTTAAAACCAATTGCCCTGTTTCTGCGGCATTCATTGCCACAGACATCGTCTCGTAATCGCGGATATTGCCGATGAAGATTACGTCTGGGCTCTGATACATATTATGTTTTAACGCATCTAAATATGACGGCGTATCCATTCCCAATTCCCTTTGCTCTATCAGCGATTTCTTATCTTCAAATATAAACTCGATTGGGTCCTCTATCGTAACTATATGATAAGGCAAATTCTGATTTATATATTCGATCATGCTTGCGATGGTCGTTGATTTTCCGCTTCCAGTAGCACCGGTTATTAATACGAGGCCCCTCTTCTCAAACGAAAGTTGACTTAAGACCTTGGATGGTAAATTTAACTCATCAAATGTACGAATCTCTCTTTTTATATGACGGAACACAGCTCCAGGCATTCTGCTCTGATGAAATGCACTTCCTCTAAACCTTCCTAAGTTCTCGATATCTATCACAAAATCTACTTCGAGGTCTTTTTCGTACCTACTCTTCTGCTCCTCGTTCAAAAGCGTATCCAAGATCTTTTTCATTTCGCTCTGAGTAAGGACAATAGAACCTAAAGGCTTCAATAAACCATCCACCCTCAAATGAAGGGGACTCCCAACTTTTAAAAATACGTCGGAAGCATCTGATTCTATCATCGATTTAAATAATTCTTTTATATCCATCTTATTTGGCTGTCCCTGACGGCGCTTTTTGCTGTTCGGATTTGGCTACATATTCTTTAATTTTATTCATGATCTCATCTTCTATTTCGATGAATTTTATTCCCATCCTATATTTTTTCCCTGGCTGGGGACTGCAATAGCGAACTTCACCTTTTATGTTTATCGGCTTTTTCATTTTCAACGTAGCGCCATCCATTTGAATCCCTAATATCGCGCCCTTCGGAAAAAATACGGGTGAAATTATCCCAACCCCTGAAGTACTAATATCGGCGACGTTCGCCTTCTGTTCTTCCTGCAGAAGACGAATTTGGTCTTTCATCGCGCTATCTACTTTTAAAGTCACGCTGGCATTTAATGCTACCCTTACCGCGCTGCGTGTCTCCATCCCAGCCATAATTTTACACCCCTTGTTTAGTTAGATTATAAAAGATGGGCAGGCCTGTAAGCCGAGTTCTGTGCCCCACCATAAAGGTGAGCGATGGTCATCCATCTAGTCCCTCGATTGCTCGAGGGCTCAAGCAGCCAACCCGTCCGCCAACCTGCCGAAGCAGAATTGAAGCGGGCCACTCCAAATGACGGACCTATTTGGCCTTGCTCCGCGTAGAGATTACCGCGTTTCACTTCTTCCTAACGTTAGGCTGTCTAAAGCCCTCGTTTCGGATTGTTCGTCACTGTGGCTCTTATCCTCCCGCCCACCTAACGGTGAACGGGGACGGGCGTTACCCGCTACGCTCGCCCTCCGGAGCTCGGACTTTCCTCCCCCACACCAATTTTTATATAGCATCGGCTATGGCGAAATTGGTGTGGGGGCGACCATCCGACCTGCCCAAATCTTAAAAATTCAAAATATCAAAAGAGCGATTCTTGACTTATTGATTTGTTCGCTAATTTGTCCGCGCCTTTATTTTCTGTACGGTTAATATGTCTTATCTCGTATTTCTTAAACCCCGTCAAAAGGTGCCTTACTTGTTCATACAACGATTTTAAAACAGCATCCTTAATCTTGTATTCTTTACCTAATTGTTTAGCTAATAATTCCGAATCCGTATTAATTATAATCTCATCCGCTCGCAAAATCAAGGCCTCCTGTAAACCGTAAATTAGAGCGTTGTATTCTGCTATGTTGTTCGTCGCATCGCCGATATATTTTGAGATATTCTTAATTGCCGAACCGCCTTCGTCGCAAACGATAACGCCAATTCCCGAAGGGCCAGGATTTCCGCGCGAGCAACCGTCCACATAAATGGATAACCTTTTAGGCATCTGCTTCGTTCTCGATATAAAGTATGCGCGCACAGTTCTCACAGATGATAATTTTGTCTTTCATCTTAATTTCATTTATCACCTGCGGCGGAAGGTTTATAAAACACCCTTGGCATGCGTGGCTCTTGACCGGCACCAACGCTAGCCCATCGCGGTTCACTAAGATCTTCTCGTACTTAGAAAGAACATCTTTATCTACCATGCCGCTTAATTCTTTTCTCTGCGACTCGAGATCTGCTATTTCATTTTCAATATTTACGATCTCCTCCCCTATCTTCTTTCTGTCTTCGGCTAAGCGCTTTTCCGCTTCAGCATACAATCCTTTTTCCTTCGTAAGTTCTTGACCTAACTTATCAGTTTCCTCCATCATCAAAAGTATCTCATCTTCCAGACGCGAGTTATCCGCTTTTAAACCCTCCATCTCATGCTGCATCGCCTGATATTCTTTATTCGTCTTTATCTGATATAACTGAAGTTGTAATTTCTTTACGTTCTCCTCTTTTTCTTGTAAATCTATCTCCTTCTCTTTACGCTTCAACTGAAGCGCTTTTATCTTCTCCTCAAGATTTTTCACCGCAGTCTGCTCTTGATTCCTTTGAGCCTCTAATTCCTCAATCAATTTAGGCTTTGCTTCCCTTTCCCTTCGCAAGCGATAGAGCTGTGCGTCAAGAACCTGCAATTTTATTAGTAAATTTATCTGCTCCTCGACGTTTATCTTCTGCATTTCTTTTCGAAGCATTTAATCGCCCACTTATGTAAATAATGGTGGGCGATAGAGGATTCGAACCTCTGCCCTCCACAATGTGAGTGTGGCGCTCTAACCAACTGAGCCAATCGCCCTTACACCAACTGACAAATTCTGGTGGGCCCAATAGGACTCGAACCTATGACCCGCTGATTATGAGTCAGCTGCTCTAACCAACTGAGCTATGGGCCCAAAAACGTTATGTATTATATTATCAAAAAGCTCAAAAGGTCAATCGGATTATTTTTATTCTTCTTTCTCGAGTTCAAAGTGATAATTCGTCTTTAGAGGTTTGGGCGCAGAATCCCAGGAACCTTTCTTTATAAACTTTATTGGCTCTACGGCATCTTTATAGCCTTCCTTAGAAACTCTTAATATACGCTGCTCCTTTAACTCCCTCGTAACATAATGTGGTTCAAAATAACTATTATGGAGAACGTAACCAACAAAAATCGGCACATTATAGCAAGGGGTTTTGCCAACAAGTCTATCATCAAGATAAACTTCGGCATCCTCTGGATTTGATGTGACTTTTAATGTATAAGCGCTATAAGAGGTTATCGGTGCCGTCGTACATCCAGGAATAATCAAAATATACGTGCACACCAAACTCAATAAAATCGTTTTCGAGATCTTCATTTTTCTCTATAGCCCTCGCTCTTCGCCTAAGCCGAGACCCATCTCCAAAAATGTCTTTAGTTTCCTTGAGCGAATTGGATGGCGAAGTTTGCGAAGCGCTTTCGCTTCTATCTGCCTTACCCTTTCTCGCGTTACATTAAATATCGAGCCGACTTCCTCAAGTGTGCGCGGACAGCCATCGCCTATTCCAAAACGCAATTTCAATACCTTCTTCTCTCTCTCCGTGAGGGTAGTAAGGACATCTTCAAGTTGCTCCTTTAACATAGAATATGCAGTTGCATTTGCTGGAGAGACCGCTCGTTTATCTTCTATGAAATCTCCGAAATGGGTATCGCCTTCGTCGCCTACAGGCGTCTGAAGCGAAATAGGTACCTGCGCGATCTTTAAAACTCCGCGAACCTTCTCCGTTGACATTCTCATCTCGTGCGCTATCTCCTCAGGCGTGGGCTCCCTACCTCTTTCTTGAACGAGATTTCTCGAAACGCGAATCAATTTGTTGATCGTCTCGGTCATATGGACAGGGATTCGAATTGTCCGAGCCTGATCCGCGATAGCACGCGTTATCGCCTGCCTAATCCACCAGGTCGCATAAGTTGAAAATTTATATCCCCGTTCGTATTCGAATTTATCGACTGCGCGCATCAAGCCGATATTACCTTCCTGAATCAAATCCAAAAACGAAAGGCCCCTATTATTATATTTCTTAGCGATTGAGACAACAAGCCTTAAATTTGCCTCGACCAATTTTTTCTGAGCCCTTTCGAATTGGCCTTCACGCCTTCTTATTAACGTGATGCGTTCCCTGACCTTAAGCAAAGGCTCGCCGAAGTCGCGAATTATTCTCCGCTTTCTTTCCTTCAATCTAAAAATTTGCCCACGCACATTTCTGTCTCTTAATCTGTCTATTTCTCTATCGAACCTCTCTATCTCGGCAACTTGCGATTTAATTTTGTTTGCGATATCTTCGACTACCATCGTCGAGAACTTAAACTCCGAAAGCAAGGGAACGAGAACTGTGGTCTTTTTCGCTCCTCTTAATCTCTTCGCCAATCGCGAAATTCGCCTTAAGACCTTTTCTATCCTTTCCGTCGGATCGATATCTATTACCTCGTCGATATTGACCTGTTTTGCGAAGATTTTATTTACCAACGCCAATATTTCCTTTTTACAAAATCTGCACTCAAAAATTGCTTCTCTGAATTTCATCTCCGCATCTTTGATCTTTTTGGCAAGTTCCAATTCATCTTCCCTAGAAAGAAGAGGGATTTGACCCATCTGTTTTAAATACATACGCACAGGATCTTCCATCTGCGCCATCCGAGGTATTACTTCTAATTCAATCTCCGGCTTTACTGCTTCCTCTATCGCTTGCTCTTTAAGTTCCCTTTCCTCTTCGGCATCGATAATCTCAATCTTCTCCTTATCCAAAATTGCGAAGACCTCATCTATATCCTCAGATGAGGTTATCTCCTCCGGCAGAAGATTGTTTACCTCCTCAAAGGTAAGATGACCCTTCTCCTTTCCCAACGCAAACAGTTTATCAAGCCCTTTTATCCTTTTTCTAATATCGATTTTTTTCTTCACGCCCATCATCTCCTCGCTGGCTCCTTTGGGCCTTTTAACAAACTATTGTACTCCAATATTAACTGACAGACTCTCTTCTCATCGCCCATCGCTTGGGCAACCTTTATCAAATTCTGCAATTCAGCAAGTTTGGTTTTGATATTTTGATTTTTAATCCATCTTATGCAATCGTCTAAATTTTTTTGTACATCAGTTATCTCATCGGCTAAGCTCGTCGCCTCAGAAATCATCTGACTTAAACTCTCATCCTTTAAGCGATTGATCAATTGCGTCGGCTTCAAGACCTTGCCATCCTCGCATGACTTAAATATCTCATCCGCTATTCTGCGCGCTTTCTCATCTACGAGATCATCCAATTTTAAACTGCTCTTAACCGCCGGGATAACCTCTGGTTGATCCAACATAAGCCCTATTATTATCTTCTCAGCCAATGCGCCTTGAGGCTGTCCTTTCGAAAAATCCTTAGGCAATTCATAAGTATAATCGGGCTTTACCTTCTTCAATTCCAGAAGCAACGCTTCTTCTTTCACCTGCAATCTATCTGCCAATCGTTTTATATACTCGTACTTTAAAACTGCATTTGTAATTTTAGCTATTGTGGGCAGCATCTCTGTACAGATCGTTGATTTATCTCTAGGAACGTATGCATCATATCTCGATGTTAAAAGACCTAATTTATAGTCGAATAGGTCCTTCGCAGAATCTATAAGCGCATTAAATTCTGAAGCACCTTTCTTTCTTACGAACAAATCCGGGTCGTAGCCCTTCGGCAAACTTACGATTCGAACGTTCAACCCCTCTTGAACGAATAGGTCTAGCCCGCGCAAGGAAGCCGCTTCCCCTGCTTGGTCGCCGTCGTAGACCATAATCACATTTTTTGTATACCTCTTCATCAAGCGCACCTGCGTGTCTGTAAGGCTCGTCCCTGAAGAAGCTACGATATTCTTTATGCCGTACTGATACGGAATCAAAAAATCTAAATAACCCTCAACGACTATACAAAAATCTTTTTCCTTAATTGCTGCGACGGAAAAATTTAAGCCGTATAAATGTCTTCCCTTTATATAAATTTCCGTCTCTGGCGAATTAATATATTTAGGAAGCGAATCGTCTAATACCCGTGCGCCGAATGCCAAGACCCTGTTTTTGATATCTAAAATCGGGAAGATTATCCTATTTCTAAAGTTATCGTAATAGCCGCCTTCCTCACGAGGTGATATAAGCCCGGCTCGCTCTAAAAGTCCCAATTCAAATCCCTTGTCTTTGGCGTAATTGATAAATCCATCCCACGAATCCGGAGCAAACCCTAGTTTCGCCTGTGTGATAACTTCGTCTTTGATATCGCGCCCCTTCAAATAATTTAGCGGGCGTTTTCCTTCCTCGGATTTCAAAAGCTTTAAGTGGTAATAAGACGCTGCGAGTTCGTTGAGTTTAAAAATCTGGCTTGCATATGTACTTTGTTCAAATTCCCTGTGCGTAAATCGCGGGAGTTCAATGCCTACCTTTTCCGCTAACATTCTTACTGCCTCAGGAAATTCCACGCCCTCGAACTTCATTACGAAATTAAAAACGTTTCCGCCAGCACCACAACCAAAACAATGGAAGATCTGCTTAGATGGACTTACCATAAACGACGGCGTCTTCTCTTTATGAAAAGGACAAGGGGCTTTAAAGTTTCTGCCTGCGCGCTTCAGCGGAATGTAACTGCCTATAACCTCAACTATATCGCACTTATTTTGAATTTCGTCTAAGACCTGCTCCGAAAACGCCATAACCTATCTTTTCATCCTCCTGAATCCCGAACAGGTTATAAATTCTAACTTATCTTCCTTTTCTAATTTATCCAAAAGTAAATTTAACCCTAAAGAATCGCTTGAGATATGTCCAGCGACGACGACATTTATATGTCCTTTTTGAACGTTCTTGAAATGTTCCTCGCTTAAATGCATTGAAACTAACGTGCCGATGCCTGCCTGTTCAAGCTTATCGAATATTTCCTTCGGACCTTCTGTGCCACCGGTCATATCTACGAAGATCTTACCGGCTCGATTTTTAGGCTCCCCGAATAGCACCTTAGGTCCGACGTTCAATTTCATCGCCTCTTGATACTCAGAAATACCTTTTAAGATCTCTAAGACCTCATCAACGTCCTCAGGCTTTTTATCGTCGAATAATCTCTGCAAAAAAGTTGCAACGTGATTATCGGCCGGCGTATGAACGCACATAAAAGGGATGCTCAAAAGTTTCGCTGCATCGACTGCGCGAGAGTAATTTCCTGGCAAAACCTTTCGTTCGACCTCCTTTATCCTCTCTTTCAATAGCCCTTCGGCAACAGTAATTGGAACGCCGATCTTTCCAAAGATATCGACTTGCATATTCATAACTTCATAAAAATTAGCGCGGGCGTAGCCCTCAGGATGATGTGAAATTACTAAATCGACTTTTTTGCCCAGTTGCTTTAATCTGTCTGCCAATAAAATCTCGCCCACCTCTATATCAACTCCGATTAATGCCGCCTTTACATTTAAATCGGGATCCCCATTTAAAATGCGAGTATCGGCATATGGATTAGTCAACTTCTCCTTGTCGAATGTAGCCTTATTCTTTTCCTTTAACTCACTAAACTCTTTTTTTACCTTGGCTAAATTTTTCGATACTATATCTTTTCCCCTAGGGTCAGCTGCTATGCCTTCTTTCACAACGAGTTCGTAAATTTTAGATAGCTTCAATTGCCCCTCCTATTCTGTCTAGAAATAATTTCAAGAAACCATTCTCATTGATCTCTCTTACAAATCTCACATTTTTCGGACCGCTCTTAATTTGGACCATCCCACGCTTTTCGGTGCAATCTACGCCAAGCGAAAGTTCTTCGTATTTACCTAATCGAGGCTTAACTGCATACGCGACAGCTAATGGGTCATGTAGATGTGCGCCCGTCGCTCCTCTGTGTGCCCTATGATAATTGATGGAATATTCTATTATGCTGACTACAAATTCTGATAATCTATTCGTATATTTTTTAAACGGCGCAATGTGGGCCTCTGTTATATTAACTTTATGCGTTACATCTAAACTTATTAAATTAATTGGGATTTCACTATTTAATACGTAATCAGCGGCATTGGGGTCGCAATAAAAATTAAATTCGGCGTAGGGCGTTATATTCCCATCTACGAAGACCGCACCGCCCATTATATAAATCTCTTTTATGCGCCGTAAAATTTCGGGATCTCGCGATATTGCGCGCGCAAGATTTGTAAGCGGGCCTGTTGCAATTATAGTATCAACTTCGCCAGAATTTATTTTAGAAATAAGAAGACCTATTCCATCGTTGGTAGTAACTTTTAATTTTGGCGGGGGTAGATCTCTATTACCCAATCCATCTATGCCATGAACGCCTCGAGCAAGATCAACGCACGTTACTTTCAGTGGCTGGCCGCTGCCTGCGCCTACGGGCGGAGGATTTTTTATCCTGCTTAATTCCAGCACATTTAATGCGTTTTTTGTGGTCTGTCTTAATTCTGCGTTGCCGAAAGTTGTCGTTATTGCTCTTACATCTAATTCGTCCGAGGCCAGCGCTAAAAGAATGGCTAACGAATCATCGATCCCAGGATCGCAATCTAATATTGTTGCGGTGGCTACTTCTTCTCACCTTCCTTCGGTGGACTTTTAATTCCTAACTCTTCCGGCGTAGTTTTGGTAATAACCCGATACATAAACGGCGCAACCTTTTGAAGATACGGACCTGTCAATGAGCGTTCTTCGATAGATTTCGTAATATAGTCAATTTGAATAATTCCAAAAAACATAAATATGAGGCTTAAAAGCACGGCGCCTCTCGATATGCCGAATATAAATCCGCCCCATTGATCGACTTTGTCGGCAAATGTGAGTTTAACGACCTTGGATAAAAAAAAGCCGACGCATTTTAAAGTTATTATAGAAACAATAATAAGTATTAAAAAAGATAGGCCATCTGCTAATTCGGGTGGGAGGGCAATTTTGGAAATTATCAATGTCCCAAGATCAGCGTAAAACCTCATTGCGAGGTAAAGACCAACAAGAACACCTATCGATTTAAAGAGCTCTGTTGAGAGACCTGTCCGTGCTCCGATGTAACTCGTTCTAATTAAAAGGATTACAACAAAAATGTCAACCCAATTAATTCGTTGAAAGACTTCGGACAAAACGTTTCTCTCCTAATTTTTGGTGTAAGTATACCATATACATAGGGTTTTGTCAAGGTAAGGGAAATTACTTCTTTAAGACTTCCTTAAACTTCTGTGTTAAGGGAGGGACGATTTCGTATAAGTCACCAATGATGCCATAAGTTGCAACGGAAAATATCGGCGCGTGAAGATCTTTGTTTATCGCGACGATTATGTCAGATGAAGACATCCCAGCTAAATGTTGAATTTGCCCCGAGATACCACACGCAAAATAGATCTTTGGGCAAACGGTCTTTCCGGTTTGACCTACCTGATGAGAATATGGAATCCATCCTGCATCAACTGTTGCACGCGATGCGCCGACAGCACCACCTAAAACCTTCGCAAGTTCTTCGACGACTTTAAAACCTTCGGCCTTACCCAATCCCCTTCCCCCGGAAACGATTATATCTGCCTCGGCTAAATTTACAGTTTCAGATATTTCTTCAACGATATCTATTAATTTCGCGCGCGATTTATAAATAGCTTCTTTATAACTTCTTTTTATAATTTCGCCTTTCCTCGACTTATCCACCGACGCCTCTTTCATGACCTTGTGACGGACGGTCGCCATCTGCGGCCGATGGTTTGCGCAGCGAATCGTTGCCATAATATTTCCACCGAATGCAGGACGCGTCTGAAGCAATAAACGATTTTCTTTATCGATGCTTAACTTCGTACAATCTGCTGTTAAGCCGGTATCTAATTTAACAGCGATACGAGAGGCAAGCGACCTTCCTATTGAAGTAGCACCGTAAAGAAGGATCTCGGGCTTGAACTCTTTTACTAGTTCGACTATTACGTTCGTATACGGTTCATCCTGATAATTTTTTAACTTCGGATGTTCAACTAAATAGACCTTATCTGCGCCTCGCCAGATTAATTCTTGCGCTTTCCCTTCCATCGCCTCGCCCAACAAAACGCAGGCAAGCTTAACGTCTAAATCATCTGCGAGTATTCTGCCCTCGCCTAACAATTCAAAGACAACACTCTGGATAACACCTTTCTTCTGTTCTCCAAAAACCCAAACGCCTTTATAATCTCCAATAGCGGCTTTTATCTCTTCGCCCTTTTCAAATTTTATCGCATCAAATTTACAGGCTGGAACGCACGCACCGCAAAGCGTACATTTGTCATAATCGATAACTGCAATCTTATCTTCCATTCGAATCGCATCAAAAGGACAGGCGCGAACGCAGAGCGTGCATCCAACACACTTATCAAGAATTATCTCTATATATCTTGGTTTTGATTTCTTCTCTTCGGTCATCTATTATTTACCTGCCTTTGATTACCACGTCTTTCAACGCTTCAACGAGTATATTAACAACCTCCTCGGTTGCACCTTGCAATATCTGGCCTCCGGTTCTCTTAGGCGGCGCAAAAATTTTATCAACGAGTGTCGGAGAACCTTTTAAGCCGATTTTATCGGGGTCAGCATCTATATCTTTACTTGCGAACTTTATTATTTGCGCCTGCTTTGCGCGAATTTTCCCTTTCAAAGATGGAAGGCGTGGTTCATTTATTTCTTTTACGACCGTGACCAAACACGGAAGCGGTGTCTCAATTACTTCATATCCCTCTTCCGTCATCCGCTCAAATCTGGCAACGCCATCTTTTATCTCTTCCGTTTTCTTCACATATGTAACCTGCGGAACATCTAACTGGGCAGCGATGCCTGGGCCTACCTGTGCAGTATCGCCATCGATAGCTTGTTTGCCACATATTATCAAATCATATGTGCCCAATTTTTCGATTGTCTTAGACAGTGTATAACTCGTCGCCCAAGTATCAGCCCCAGCAAATGCACGGTCGGTTATCAGAACTACTTCATCTGCCCCCATTGAAACGGCTTCGCGTAATGCCTCTTCTGCCTGTGGTGGCCCCATCGTAATGACAGTGACTTTCCCACCTAATCTTTCCTTAATCCTAAGCCCCTCTTCAATCGCATACATATCGAATGGATTAATGATGGACTTTACGCCTTCGCGAATCAGCGTATTCGTCTGGGGATTTATCTTTATATCCTGCGTATCAGGAACCTGTTTTATGCAGACTATTATGTTCATTTCTTTATCTGTTCTTTAATCAATTCCAGCGCGATGATGGAGCGCTGTATCTGATTTGTGCCTTCGTATATTTGAGTTATCTTAGCGTCGCGCATATATTTTTCAATCGGATAATCGCGCATATATCCATATCCGCCGAATATCTGGACCGCATCCGTTGTCACTTTCATACACATATCCGATGCGAATAACTTTGCCATCGCTGACTCTTTAGCAATATTTTTAGCGCCCGAGTCTATCATTCTCGCCGTCGCATAGACCAAAGCACGTGCTGCTTCGATTTCGGTCGCCATATCTGCCAGCATAAATTGTATGCCTTGAAAACCTGAAATCGGTTTGCCAAATTGAACTCGCTCGCGCGCATATTTTACGGCCAAGTCCAATGCACCCTGTGCAATTCCAACGGCTTGCGCGGCAACGCCCGGACGTGATTGATCAAATGTGCGCATCGCGATAATAAATCCCATACCCTCTCTGCCTAATAAATTTTCTGCAGGAACCTTGCAATCGTTGAAAATTAATTCGCGGGTCGCTGAAGCGCGTATTCCCATCTTCTTTTCTTTCTTTCCAAAATCGAAGCCCGGCGTTCCTTTCTCAACTATAAATGCGCTAGCCCCACGCGCGCCCCTTGTCCTGTCCGTCATTGCAATCACCGTGTAAACCTCTGCCTCGCCGCCGTTGGTAATCCACTGCTTGGTGCCGTTTAGAATATAAAGATCCCCTTCTTTCCTGGCAGTGGTTTGAATCGCACTGGCATCTGAACCGGCACCAGCTTCAGTTAATGCAAACGCTGCTAACTTTTTACCGCTTGCGATATCGGGCAGATATTTCTGTTTTTGCTCTTCGGTCCCGTGCAATATTATGGGGTATGTCCCCAATGCAGTGGCTGCAAAGCAGATTGCAATTCCGCCGCAGGCACGCGAAAGTTCCTCGGTTACAATCGCAAGTTCAAGTACTCCACCACTCATGCCACCATATTTTTCCTCAATATAAATTCCACAAAGATCGGTTTCAGCCAAGACCTTTATGATATCCCATGGAAATTCTTCTTTCTCATCCAATTCTTGAGTTATAGGTCGAATCTTCTCCTCGGCGACCCTGCGCACCAAATCCCGTATCATCATCTGTTCTTCGGTTAATAAATAATCCATTTCTCTTAACTCCTTTTATTAATTTCTTGAAGGGACACTTTCCCGATTAGTGCAAGAACCGTCCCTAAGATAGGAATTTTTTGATGGCAAGGCAGGCATTGTGTCCACCAAAACCAAAGGCGTTTGAAATTGCAACGTTGACCTTTGCCTTTCGCGCTTTATTAGGGACGTAGTCTAAATCGCATTCGGCGTCTTTAGTTTCGTAATTTATCGTCGGTGGAATTATATCCTCTTTGACTGCAAGCACGCTGGCTACAAATTCAACGCCTCCCGCCGCACCTAACAAATGCGCCGTCATAGATTTTGTGGAACTTATCGCAACTTTATAAGCGTGGTCTTTAAAGACCTTCTTTATAGCAAGCGTTTCGATCTTATCATTCAGTTCAGTTGAGGTCCCATGCGCATTTATGTAAGAGACCTCTTCGGGTTTTATGCCACCGTCGTTTAAAGCGAGCCTCATACATTCGGCGCTGCCCTCGCCATTCGGATCAGGGGCGGTCATATGATACGCGTCGCCGGACATTCCGTATCCTACAACTTCGGCATAAATCCTAGCGCCGCGTTTCTGCGCATGCTCTAAAGATTCCAACATCGCAATCCCGCAGCCCTCGCCCATCACAAAACCATCTCTGGTTTTATCAAACGGGCGGCTTGCACGTTCTGGTTCGTCATTTCTCTTCGAAAGCGCCTTTAATGCGCAGAAACCGCCGACCCCCGTTTCAACGATGCAAGCTTCACTTCCTCCCGTAATCATCACATCGGCGTCGCCGCGCTGAATCAGCCGGAACGAATCCCCAATCGCGTGATTTCCAGTTGCGCAGGCAGTCGCAACGCAAGAATTCGGTCCTTTTATACCCAATGTTATCGAAATCTGGCCTGGTGCCATATTAACGATGAGCATAGGAATCAAAAACGGGGCTAATCTAGAAGGACCTTTTTCTTTCCAAATTAAAGTCTGATCTTGAATCGTCTTTAAGCCGCCAATCCCTGAGCCGACGATTACGCCGACGCGATAAGTGTCTTCCTTTGATAAATCAAGCATCGCATCTTCGACTGCCATCTTAGCGCAGCAGACCGCAAATTGGACAAAACGCTCCATCCTTCTTAATTCCTTACTACTGGTGATATGTTTGGATGGGTCGAAATTTTTTACTTCCGCTGCTATTTGGCAATCGAATCCGGTGGGATCAAATTGGGTGATTCTAGCTACTCCGCTTTTGCCTTCAAGGAGGGACTTCCAAAACTCATCTTTGGTGTTTCCAATTGGAGTAACAGCGCCTAAGCCAGTTACTACAACTCTTCTTTTTTCCATAAATATTAAATTCTAGGCTTTGGCGCTCGTTTTTTCTTCGATATACTTTATGGCTTGGCCGACGTTCGACATCTTCTCGGCGTCTTCATCTGGAATTTCAATCTTAAAATTCTCCTCCAGTGCCATAACGAGTTCTACGGTATCCAGCGAATCCGCACCTAAGTCATCCACGAATGACGCCTCTGATGTTACTTCCTCTAACTTTACACCTAACTGCTCTGCTATGATAGACCTTACTTTATCCGCAACTGCCGACATATCCTAATTTCCTCCTTTCAGATCTACTCGTTGCTAAACAGGTTACATAACCATTCCACCGTCAACTTGAATTACCTGGCCCGTTATATAGGACGAGGCATCTGATGCTAAAAATAGAGCTAATTGTGCAACGTCGCTTGCTTTTCCAAATCTATTTAAAGGGATCAGGGCGAGCATTTGGGATTTTATGTCCTCTGCCAACCTCGCTGTCATATCGGTCTCTATAAAACCCGGAGCGATTGCATTTACGTTAACGTTGCGCGAAGCCAATTCCTTAGCCACGCTCTTTGTCAATCCAATTATGCCAGCTTTCGATGCGGCATAATTGGATTGGCCGGCATTGCCCATAATCCCAATTATCGATGCGATGGAAACTATCTTGCCGTACCTTTGCTTCATCATAACCTTTGAGACCGCCTTAGTGCAATTGAATGTGCCTTTTAGGTTTACGGCAACAACCTGGTCGAAATCCTCCTCCCTCATTCGCACTATTAGGCTGTCTCTAGTTATGCCAGCATTGTTTACGAGTATATCAATTTTCTGAAATTTGTCAAGGACTTTATCGACCATATCCTCTACCTGCTTGAGATTTGATACGTCGACGAGAAAAGCCTCTGCGCGTCGGCCCAAACCTAGGATTTCCTTCTTGGTTGCATCAAGGGTTTCCTGATTTAGATCGCAAATTACTATATCCGAGCCTTCTTTTGCAAAAGTAAGCGCAATCTCCCGTCCTATTCCGCGCGCCCCACCTGTAATTATGGAAATTTTATCTTTAAGAATCATACTTCCTCCCACATTTGAATGATTATTTTAAAATGCCGATTTTCATCTTTGCGCATCTACCAGGGTCTAATCCAGTAATAAACTAAGTATGACGGAATCCAATTGTAAATGAAATGAATCATAACCGGCAGCCACATATTTTTTGACTTATAATAAACCCAGCCGACAACTATCCCAAAAACAAATAAATAACAAAAACCAACATATGGATTAAAGAATCTAAATTCCGCGGTAAGATTACGAATGAGATTTGCTATGTGCATAAGCGTAAAAAAGAATGAAGCAACAAAAATGGCAAGGTATGGCCGTAAATAATCGGTCAAGGAATTTTGAACCAAACCACGCCAAAAAACTTCCTGTAATACTACTATAAAAAACATAAAAAAACTAAAAAGAACTGGCTTTAAGGGATGGATATAAATTTTAAGGAGGCTTAATTTAATCTTCTCCAAAAAGACATCCGGATATCGCAAGTTCCCGTCAAAGTAAAAAAATACTAAATAAAATAATAAAACAGTAGATATGCTTAAACAAACGTGTTGCCACTTGGGCTTTTCGAACCCTAATTTTCTAAAATTTATTTGTTGCCTAAAAAATAAAATCAAAATTGGTGCAATAAATAAACTCCAGAATCCAAAAATCCATAATAAATAATTTTTAAAACTAAGATTTAACCGGGACCCATAAAAACCACTAATCACTCCAAATGTTATTTGTAACGTAATAAAAATCCAAATAATAACTGCTGAAGTTTTATCATAAAATCTATCTTTTGTCATAGGAGAAAATTTTTGACATCGGCTGCGGTTTCGACATTAAAACATTCAAGGGTTGAATCTATCCTTCTTAAAAGCCCAGCCAATACCTTTCCTGGTCCTATCTCTATAAATTTCTTTATTCCTTCGCCTACCAAAAATCTTATAGAATCCTCCCACAGTACAGGCGATTTAACCTGGGCAACTAAATTATCCTTTATCTCCTTTGAGGAAATCTCATATCTTGCAGTGACGTTTGATATCACTTTTATCTTTGGCGCACAGATATTTATCTTGTCAATTTCCAATTTCAATTTATTCGCTGCGGGCTCCATTAAGTCGGAATGGAAGGCACCGCTTACTTCCAGCGGTATTGCCCGCTTAGCACCTCTCTCCCTTGCTAAGCTTAAAGCCGCTTCGACTTTTTTCTTGACGCCTGAGATTACGATCTGTCCTGGACAATTTAAGTTCGCGATTTGGGCACCGGCCTCTTTGCAGACCTTCTCCGTCTCCTTTAAGGGCAATCCAATTATAGATGCCATGGTCCCGGGATTTTCTCGTGACGCTTCTTCCATAAACTCGCCCCGCTTTCGCACTAGATGGACGCCGTCTTCAAATGTAAATGAACCTGCATATACCAACGCTGTATACTCACCGAGGCTTAAACCCAACGCAGCATAAGGCAAAATTGGCGATGACAAAATTGACTCAAGTGACCTTAAAGCAGCTATCGATGTTATTAAAATTGCAGGCTGGCATATATCGGTGCGAGTTAATTCCTCTTTAGGACCTTCAAAACATATCTTTGCAATATCAAATCCTAAAATCTTGTTTGCCTTCTCATAGATTACTTTTGCTGCGGGGTATTGCTCGTATAAATCTCTGCCCATTCCAACATATTGGGCACCTTGACCGGGAAAGATGAGTGCGGAATCTACCATTTAATAATGCAGGAGCCCCAAACAAGACCGCTACCGAATGCAACTAAGAGAACGATATCGCCTTTTTTTACGCGACCTTCCTTGACCGCTTCGCGTAGAGCAACTACTGTTGAAGCGGCGGACATATTCCCGTACCTGTCCACGTTGACGTAAATTTTATCCATCGAAAGGCCTGCCCTTTTTGCCATCGCTTCGATTATCCTTATATTCGCCTGATGCGGAATTAAGCAATCGACATCTTTACAAGTTAGTCCCGCCTTATCCAGCGCCTTTTGTGCCGCATTTGCCATTACGCGAACCGCATGTTTAAATACCTCATTGCCCTCCATCTTTAAATAATGTAAACCTTCGCTTACGGTCTTATGTGATGCGGGCATTCGTGAGCCACCAGCTGGGGTCATTAAAAGGCCGCTCTGATTTCCATCCGTTCCCAGATAGGTAGAGATAATTCCACCGCTTTTTACGGGCGCGACAACAGCAGCACCAGCACCGTCACCAAATAGAACACAGGTTGAGCGGTCCTTCCAATCTATGAAACGCGATAGTAATTCGGCGCCGATGACCAAAGTGTTGTCATAAGTTCCGTTCGCGATAAATTGCTGCGCTATAATTAAACCGTGAATAAAGCCAGAGCAAGCCGCATTAATGTCAAAACAGGCGGCGTTATTAGCACCCAATTTCGCTTGGACCAAACAACTAGTCGCAGGAAATTGCATATCCGGCGTAACCGTCGCTACGATTATTAACTCCACATCCTGAGGTGAGAGTTTCGCATCCGTTAACGCCTGCTTTGCGGCATGCACCGCCAAATCAGAGGTCGCCTCGTTAGCTTGAGCAATCCTTCGCTCAGAGATACCTGTACGAGTTCTAATCCACTCGTCCGAGGTATCGACCATCTTCTCCAAATCGAAATTGGTCAGTACTTTCTTTGGTAAATAAGAACCAAGTCCTATTATGCCTACCCTCTTCATCTCTTTTTTCGGTGTCATCTTAAAACTTTTTTATCGCCTCCATAATATGTTGGTTCACTTGATGTTCAACGAATTCTCCCGCAACCCTTATTGCGTTCTTTATCGCTTTCGCGGTCGAACGCCCATGGCTTATTATACAAATTCCGTTTACACCCAAAAGCGGCGCACCACCATATTCGGCGTAATCTATCTGTTTTTTCATTGCATCGTAAGCCGGAGAACTTAAAATTCCGCCGAGCAACGTCAAGGGTCCTTTTTTAAGCTCTTTCTTTATAAATATAGCAATAGTGTCGGCGATAGATTCAGCGACTTTCAATACTACATTGCCGGTGTAACCATCGCAAACGACCACATCGAATTTTCCCGCAAATATGTCTTTCCCCTCGGCGTTTCCTAAGAAATTCAGTTTGCTCAATTCCAAGAGCCGATGGGTCTCTTTCAAGAATTCTGGGCCCTTTGTAGATTCCTCGCCGATATTTAACAGCCCTATGGTCGGCCTTTTCTTATTTAAGATATGCTTCGAGTATACATCACCCATTAGACCGAACATCAGCAGATGCTCGGGTTCAGGATTTATGGTCGCTCCAACATCTATCATTAGTACGGGGCCCTTGAGGGAAGGAAGTAAAATCGCAATTCCTGGACGCTCTACGCCTTCAAGCCGCTTCAAAGAAATCATAGCAGCGCTGACGAAAGCGGCTGTATTGCCCGCCGAAACTACCGCATCGACTTTGCCTTCCTTTGCAAGTTCAACCGCAACGCAAATTGAGGAATCTTTTTTCGAACGAACGCTCGCCGCCCCCGGCTCATGCATATCTATCATCTCTGAAGCATGACGAATATGAATATTTGGCGAGACAGGCCCAAATTTAGAAAGTTCAGCTTCAATCTTGGAACGCTCGCCTACTATCTCGATATCAAAGCCGTATTCCGAAGCAGCCTGAACAGCACCCTCAACCACTACCTGAGGAGCATAATCACCGCCCATTCCATCAACGGCGATTCTCATTTTTTCTTCTCTTCCTTTACCTTTATTTCTAAGACTTTGCGTCCCTTATAATACCCGCAATAAGGGCAGATTCGGTGGGGCCTAATCAATTTAAAACATTGAGGACATTTGGTAAGTTGGGGCGAAGATAATACGTGGTGAGTCCGAGATTTATCCCTTCTTGATTTCGAATGTTTTCTCTTCGGTAAAGCCATTGGTTTTCCTCCTTAAAAATATTCCTTATGTGATGCCTTTTTCTAATTCATTCCACCTTTTTAAATCCGATTTATCTTTGCAGCCGCAGTCGCCTTCGTTTAAATTTTTGCCGCAGGCTTGACATAGCCCTTTACAATCCGGTCTGCATAAGGGCTTTATCGGGTACTCCAATATTATCTCCTGTCTTATATCCGAAGTAATATCTAAGCTGGTCTTTCCTTTTACATCGTAACTAAAATCGAATTCCCTCTTAAAATCTATCTTGTAGGGCAAAAGACAGCGCGCACAAATCATCTCAAGCCTTCCGCTTGCCTCAACATGAGCGTATAAATCGTCTTTCTCTTTTGTGATAAACGCTGAGATATCGACTGGGGATATGAATTTCAAATCGTCCCTTGCTAAATCGAGTGCATTGGCATCGTAAGTTTCTTTTAAGCTCAACCCCCCTTTAGGTATCTCATTTAATTTTATCTTCATCTTAATTTTTCAATGAGCGCTTTTTCAACGAATTTAGGGACGAATGCACTCACATCCGCACCGAGCGCAACCGCCTCCTTTATTAATTTCGATGATAAATAAGAATACTGCTCCGATGGCATCATAAATATCGTCTCTATATCCTGCGCTAATTTCCTGTTCGTAAGCGTCATCTGAAACTCGTATTCAAAATCCGATAACATCCTTAAGCCCCGGATCACAACCGATGTTCCTTTTTTCCTTACGTAATTAACAACTAAGCCGTCGAAATCCTCAACGACAACGCCCTTTAAACCCTTCGTTGCGACCCTTAACAACTTAACCCGTTCTTCAACCGTAAAAAGTGGATTTTTTTCTGGATTGTGAGCAACTGCGATTATGACCGTATCGAAAATTTTAAGGGCCCGCTTGATTAAATCTATATGGCCATAAGTAACAGGGTCAAAAGTCCCTGGATATACCGCCTTTGCCTTCATCTATTCTTACCCCTTACGATAAAATGAAATACAGGTATCGCCGTATCTTACGGTGCGGTACAATTTCAATTCGCCAACCACACTTGGTACTTCATCATGCTTAGAATGCTCTGCAATTACAACGCTAGATTTTGTTAATATATCATAACTGCCGAGCAAAAACAAGGTTTTTTTCACCCAAAATCCGTAATAAGGCGGGTCGAGGAACACTAAGTCGAATTTATCCCCACTTTTTGAAAGTTTGGTTATCGCCTTAGCGGCATCGCTGGCAACGACAATTACGTCCTTGCTAGATGAAAGGTCCAGCGTCTCTAAATTGTCTTTTATGGCCTCTGTGGAAGAGCGGCTGTTGTCCACAAACACGCAGGAATTCGCCCCGCGGCTCAACGCCTCCAATCCTAAGGCGCCTGAACCTGCGAACAAATCCAGTACCTTGGCACCCCTTAGATCTCGACCCAAGATATCGAATATCGCCTTGCGGACGTTATCCAGTGTCGGCCGAATCGCCCTCGGTGATTTGATTATCCTGCTTTTAAATTTTCCGCTCGTTATTCGCATGTTCTAAGAGACGATATCCAATTTGCCAGCAAATTTGCGTTTCAAGATTTGCCTTAGCAAACTATGCCGCGGGTCGGTAAGCACTGGGTCCTTTTGTACCAACTTGAATGCCTCGCGCCGTGCGGCTTCCAATTGCCGTATATCAGAAACCAAGTTCGCATATCGCAATTCGGGAAGGCCGTGCTGTTTTGTGCCGAAGAACTCGCCTGGACCGCGAATCTCTAAATCCTCCTCCGCAATGCGAAAGCCACTGGTAGTGCTTATAAGCACCTTCAAGCGCCTCGAAGCCTCCTCGGACTCTGTGTCAGATAATAAGATACAGTACGACTTCTGCCCGCCTCTTCCTATCCTTCCGCGCAGTTGGTGAAGTTGACTTAGGCCAAATCTTTCGGGATTTTCGATTAGCATAACGGATACGTTTGGATTATCAATGCCGACCTCTATAACTGTGGTTGAAACTAAAATTTGTATTTTACCTTCTCTGAAATCGTTCATCACGCGCTCTTTTTCCTCGCCCTCCAACCTACCGTGTATTAGCCCGACATTAAATTGCGGAAAAATCTCATCTTTAAATTTGGCGAACATCTCAGTCGCAGCTTTCAGGTCTTCTCTCTTACCTTTCTTAATCACAGGATAGATTATATACGCCTGACGACCAGCTCTACCTTCTTGCTCGATAAATTTATAAACACCTTGGCGCCTCTCTTCGCCAACCCAATATGCCTTTGGTGGAATCCTTCCTTCCGGCATCTCGTACAATATCGAAAGGTCCAAATCTCCATAAAGCGTCATCGCTAAGGTGCGCGGTATAGGAGTTGCTGTCATAAATAGCATATCGGGATTTAGCCCTTTTTCTTTTAAGCGCGCCCGCTGGTCAACGCCAAATTTATGCTGCTCATCAATCACGACCAAACCTAATTTTTTGAATTTGACGCTTTCCTGTATCAAGGCGTGAGTGCCGATTACGATATTGGCACTGCCGTCCTCAATCATTTTATATGCCTTTTCGCGCATCTCATCAGGAATGCCATTTATAAGCAAAACGATATTTAATCCAAGAGGACCTAATAACCTATTCAGGTTCAAAAAATGCTGTTCAGCCAAAATCTCGGTCGGCACCATCAAAGCACCTTGATAACCATTTTGAACGGTAAGAACCAACACATAAGCGGCGACTATTGTCTTGCCGGAACCCACATCGCCTTCCAAAAGGCGATTCATAGGCTTGTGGCTTGCCATATCGCTTTCGATATCTTCAATCGCCTTTTTCTGAGCTTCAGTCAGCTTAAAAGGCAGCAACGCCTTAAATAATTCTGCTAATTCGCCCTCAACTTTATGAGCTATACCAGTTTTTACTTGTTTTACTTTCGCCTTACGAAGTGCCAGCGCAAGTTGAAGGATAAAAAATTCATCGAATACAACCCTCTCATATGCCATCTCTTTTAGGTTCTCATTCTCCGGAAAATGCATATTGCCAATCGCTGACTTTAAGTCCAATAATTTATTGCGCGCGCGTATATCAACAGGAATATATTCTTCAACGCGTTCTAAATATTCGTCCAGCACATTTTTTATTATGCTGCGCAGAGTCCGTTGGCTTAAGTTTTCGGTTGAGGGATATATGGGTACAATCCTTCCCGTATGAATCGTCTCGTCTTCCTCGTCGCCTACAATTTCGTACTCAGGCGTATTTATCCGAAGTACCTTGTACTTCTCAACTTTGCCGTATAGGATGATTTTATCACCAATTCTAAACCACTTTTTCATATATGGCTGGTTAAACCAGGTTGCATAAATAACCCCGGTATCGTCGCTAACCGCTAATTGGAATATCGTTAATCCCTTGCCGCTTCTGTAAACTCCCATCGTTAAGATTTCACCTTTTATCGTTTGATATTCTCCCATCTTTGCTTTTGCAATCGGGATAAATTTATTTCGGTCTTCGTATCGGCGGGGAAAATAATATAGCAGGCCTTCTACAGTTTCAACCTTAAGGCGATTTAAAAGCTCCGCCCGCCTCGGCCCCACTCCCTTTACGTACCGAACGGGAATATCGCTTAACGACTGCCTGTTTTTATCGGTAATCATATAATATCCTCATCTTTGAAATTTAAGTCTTAGCTTGTGCCCTTCCTTTATTACTCGCTTAAGATAATATGTGGCTGCGTCATAAACCGGCTTTTGCGCCAAGACATTAAATTTCAAAATAGTAAAATAAAGATTTTCGTCTTCCAGCCGCACGTAGAAGATTCAAGCGGGCTAGGGTTGCCTACAACTTAACCTTAAGGCAGAGCGAGAAGATTCTCCGAGCGAGAAAAACCTCGCTGGGGTTTTTCGAGCGGTGCGGCGAAGACGAAAATCGGCATTTTGCTATTGATGTTTTTATGATGATATGCTATCATAATAACCTCGAAAATACTTTAAGGAGGTAAATATGTCAAAAGTATGCGAAATTTGTGGGAAACACGCCGTTGCGGGCAAAACCATAAAGCGTCGTGGTATGGCTAAAAAGAAAGGCGGCGTCGGGCGTAAAATAACCGGCATAAGCGCTAGAAGATTTTCGCCAAATCTACAAAGGGTCAAGGCAATTGTTGGAGGAGCGGTTAAAACCATAAGGGTTTGCACCGAGTGTATCAAATCGGGCAAGGTCATAAAGGCTTAAAATCTTAGGTCCTTTAATTGAAGTTGTATCACCTCTTGCCCCTGCCAATCATTTGTCGAAGGAGTAAAAGCCAAAGAAAACCTATCCGTGGCAAAATTCACGTTAATGTCTAAAGCCCTCTTAAACCCCACCACTTCATAAGTAAGTTCCCCATCAGTAACCCACATTTTAAGAGTATTCGAATTTACTATTTTTGGCTTGGACCTTAAAGACAAATTCCTTACAGCAAAAACGGGTTTGGAATTTCCAACGCCAAAGGGTTCCAATAGTTTAAGCTCTTTTATTAGTTTTGAGGTCAGGTCGCCGAAGAGAATTTCTGCATCTATCCCAAGGCGGGGGATTAAATCAAGTGGTTTAAGGGTTTCGATTGCAATTGAATTGAGTTGCTCGCGGAAAACATCTATCTTATCCCTAAAAACGGTAAGGCCAGCGGCATGCTCGTGCCCGCCATATTCCACCAGATGCTCCCTGCACTTACTCAATGCCTCAAAGAGATGAAAATTTCTTATGGATCTACCGGAGCCACGGCCTAAATTTTCATTAAACGCAATTAATATGGTGGGGCGATAAAATTTCTCAACGATTCGCGAGGCGACAATTCCTATTACGCCTGGATGCCACTTATCGCTTGAGACCACTATGACCCTGTGGCTCTTGAAATTTACGTCTCGCTCTACCTTAGATATCGCTTCCTTTAAAATTACCTCTTCTATAGATTGCCGCTTTTGGTTCTCCTTATCCAATCCTTCGGCTAAGATCTTCGCTTCCCTTTCGTCATCCGTCAACAATAACCTCAAGGCCTGCAACGCAGAACTGACCCGCCCTGAGGCGTTTATCCGCGGACCCAAGATAAAACCAACTGTATCTGTGAAAAATTTCCTTTTTCTTCCTATGCCGGCAACTTCAATAAGCGAGCGCAAACCCTTTTTCCGAGTCGCCGCTAAATACCTTAAGCCATGTTTAATCAAAATTCGGTTCTCTCCCGTCACTGGTGCAACATCTGAAACCGTACCTAACGCGACCAGATCGAGATGTTCTTCTAATGGCGGGAACTCACCGATGTGTTTATGTTTTAATTTTCTTCTTAAAGCCTGGGCTAATTTGAAAACAAGTCCCACGCTTGTTAAACTCTTGTAGGGATAACTGCATTTTGGTTGTAGCGGATTTATTATCGCAAAGGCGTCGGGTAAGATATCTTCAAGCGGCTCATGATGATCCAAAATTATGCAATCTATTCCTTGCTTTTTAAGGTAATTTACCTCTGCGACAGAAGTTATTCCGCAGTCAACCGAAATGACTAAGCCGACTCCATTTTTGTGCGCGCCTTTTAATGCCTCGACATTAAGCCCGTAACCCTCCTTAAGCCGATCTGGTATATAATAAATAGTGCGAGCGCCATATTCTTTCAAGACCAGAAATAAAAGGGCGGTTGCGGTTAAGCCATCTGCATCGTAATCGCCGTAGATTAAAGTCACTTCTTCATTTTCGATTGCGGTTTCAATCCGTTCAACAGCTTTTTCCGCATCTTTTAACAGGAATGGGTCGTGTAGAGAAGTGGGGCTTGAGTTTAAAAATATGCGCGCCTCTTCTACGGTTGAAATATCTCTGTTTAAAAGCAGGTGCGCTAATAGCGGAGAGATATTTAGCGCTTTAGAAAAGCTTTCGCACTTCGATTTATCTATAGAGGCTATTTCCCATGCCTTTTGCATTTTAGCTCGGCTCTATATGTACTACGACATCCGTTACGCCAGGGAACCTCTCGCGGATACCCTTCTCTATAGCAGTAGAAATTTCGTGTGCCCTCCCAACCGCCATATCTCTATTGACGGTGATATGCAAATCTACGTGGATATCATCTGGCCTGCCGCGTGTCCTTATCCGATGGCATCCGACTACTCCTGGCATATTCAAAATCGCCTCTTCAAGTTCCTTCGCCTCCATGGCTACATAATCGCATAAGACCCTTGAGCTATGCCTTAATATGTCTATGCCGACGTAACAAATGAGCAATGCTATTATAACTCCTGCAATTAGATCCGCTATGGGGAAACCCATCTTAACGCTGATGAGACTTACGATAACTAATATTGAGGCGAAGATATCCGAGGCAGTGTGATACGAATCGGCAACTAAAAAATCGCTCTTTAGTTCCTTTCCTTTATTATATTCGTATATCATAACCCCTATGTTTATCATTAAAGTTACAACCATAACTATGAAGCTCAAATAATTCACATCTGGAATTAAGGGATGAAAAAATCTATCTATAGACCCCCTTATTATGTTAAACGCGATTAAGAATAATAATATCGCAATTCCCATTGAAGTAAGCGTTTCGTATTTTCTATGTCCGTATGGATGCCCTATATCTTTGGGGCGAGCTGCGATGAAGATGCCAATAAGGCCGATTATGTTGGAGGAACCATCCGAGAGCGAATGTAAGCCATCCGCGAACATGGATAACGAATTCGTTATATGTCCGTATATTATCTTTGCGAGCGCTACGCTCAAATTTAACACCAGCACCCAAATTAATATGTTTCTTATGCTAACGTATTTCTTATTGCTCACAATTTACTCTTCCTTTGAAACGCTATTATAAGAGGGCTTGCTATGTAGACGGTCGAATACACGCCTGAGATAAATCCCACTATAAGGGTGAATGCGAAATCGCTTAAGACCTCGCCACCATAAATAAATAGCACGACAACAACCATCAAAACCGTAAAAGAAGTAAGTAACGTTCTTGATAGCGTCTGGTTTACACTTATATTTATTAACTCTTTGAGCGTGGCTTTCCTCATAAGTTTGGCGTTCTCTCTAATCCTATCATAGATAACGATGGTATCGTTTATAGAATAGCCAGCGATGGTAAGTAAAGCCGCTATTGTAGTTAACGACATCTCGCGATTCGTGAAAGCCATAAAGCCAACGGTAGCAAATACGTCGTGAAATAGGGCAACTACACCTGCCAAAGCAAAATTAAAATGCTTAAATCTAAACGCAACGTAACTTAAGATGCCTAAAAGCGCATACAATAGAGCATAAACCGCTTTCATCCGCAATTGATGTCCAACAGAAGGACCGACTTTCTCAATCCTTATAATCTGGGAAGTGTTGTCTTTAAAAACATCCTCGAATTTATTTGAAATCTCATTTGTTACGTCACCTGATGTACGTATAATTAACTCGGTAGGTTCATCCTTTACTTGCTGTATCGATGCATCGCCCAGATTTATCTCTTTTAGGGCGGTTCTTACTTCTTCTATCTTAAGGGGTTTCTCAAATTTGAATTCCTGAACCTGCCCGCCGGTAAAATCTATGCCGTAACTTCTTTCGCCTTTCATAAAGAAGGCGGCCAAACCGCCAACCACGACTACTAATGAGATGACATAACAAATCCCGCGTTTGCCGATAAAATCTATCTTTGTCTCTCCTATAAGTTTTAGCATATGCAGTTTTGTAAAGCCCTTTAGCCGTAAGAGCAGTTCAAAAATTACTCTTGTAACAAAGATAGCGGTAAACATACTCGCAATAATCCCTATCGTCAACGTAACCGCAAAGCCGCGAATGGGACCCGTTCCGAATTGAAATAACAAAAATGCGGCTATTAAAGTCGTCGAATTTGAATCGAATATCGCTGAAAAAGCCTTATCATAACCCAATGGAATTGCCTGGCGCAATAGCTTGCCGGCCTTTAATTCCTCTCGTATTCTCTCATAGATTAGGACGTTCGCATCGACCGCCATACCTAAAGTTAAAATAACACCTGCGATGCCAGGTAACGTCAAAGTCGCATGAAAATATGACAAGGCACCCAACAAGATTATGAAATTTAATACTAACGCGATGTTCGCAATTATCCCTGCAAAAAGATAATAGACAAACATAAAGATAACAACTAAAACTGCGCCGATTAGAGTAGCCCTTATGCCATCGCGAATAGAATCCTGACCTAAAAGTGGCCCTATGGTCCTTTCTTCCTCGATATAAACAGGAGCAGGAAGAGCCCCAACCCTTAAAACAATCGCTAAATCATTTGCCTCCTCTTGTGTGAACCTGCCTGTAATCTGCGCTTGGCCAGACGGAATCGCCTCCCGTATAACAGGCGCTGACTGGATCTTCCCATCTAAAACTATTGCAAGGCGCCTGCCTACATTCTGTTGCGTTATCTTTGCAAATTTATCAGCACCTTTTTTATTGAATTCTAAAGATACATATGGTTCGTTAAAATGTGACTGGTCGAAGCTTAAATAAGCAGTCGTTAAAGCATCTCCTGTCAAAGCAGTTTCTTTTTGCAATAAAATCGGCTGTCCATCTTCATCCTTTTGCAATTCAAAACCTTCTGGAAGATTTCCCTTTAACGCCTGACTTAACTTCTCCGCATCATCCGATACCAATTTAAATTCCAATAACGCTGTTTCCCCGATCAGCTTTAGCGCCCTATCTCTATCGGTTATGCCGGGGAGTTGAACGACTATTTCATTTCTGCCTTGCCTTAATATCGCAGGTTCTCGAACGCCGAATTCATCTATTCTGTTTCGAATGACTTCCAGCGCCCTATCGGTCGCATCCTTCCTTGCTTCCTCGGGTATTTTGCTCGTATCGACTTTCAAGACCAAATGCATACCGCCTTGAAGGTCAAGCCCTAATTTTATCTTTCCCTCTTTTATGACCTTACCAGTTTCATCTTTAATATCAAATGGAGGGTATGCCAACCAGACCGATAATGCAATTATCCCTAAGATTAACAGCGCCTTCCATGCAAGCCCTCTTTGCATAATCCTCTATCTCCTTAAAGTAATCTTACGTCGTTAATCATCAGCCTAAAACTACAGCCCAAAAATTTCGCAGCGTGCTGACATATTATCATCCTCGATAAAAATATCTCGAAATATTCCATGACCTTCGAGATCTCTGTGTCGATCGTCAATTCCAGCGTTATAGTTTTGTCTTTCTCTTCAACTCGCACAAAAGATTTTTTTGCTGCATAATTTACTCTGTCGTGTATGTCAAAAGTTATCATATTCGGATTTCGGACGCGCGAACGGTGGACATCCGACTTATCCGCCAAAATTAATCCCGCTGCTATGGTGCTTACGGGGTCGCCTTTTTCTTCCTCATGATTTCCGATTGCACCTATTACAGCCGCAACTTCCAACGGCTCCATCCCCATCTCCTTTAAAATAGATTGCGCTATCATAGCGCTTACTTCGCCGTGGTCGTATCTTCCGATTACGTTTCCTATATCATGAAGATAGCCGGCGATGGCAACAAGTTCAACATCCCTCTTTGAAAAGCCCAATCTCTCAATGATATTATGGGCGATATTTGCAGTCAGGCTCGCATGCCGTTCCCCATGTTCGGTATATCCGACCGCAGCCATATGCTCATCCGCTTTTTTTAGATAGGCGGCTACTTCTGGATTTGCTTTGATGTCTTCTAACGTTATAATTTTCCCTTTAGGTCTAACAGGGTCTTTTTTCATTTTGCCTCTTCTTCTCCTCTTTTCTTCTTAACATATGCGATGGCATGTTTCTCGACTTCTAATTTGACATTATCGTCAACCCGCAAAGTTACGGTCGTATCCTTTACGTTGATTATCGTCCCGTGGATACCGCCGTTCGTTACGACCTCATCGTTTTTGGCTAAGCCCTTCAGTATCTCTTCATGCTCCCTTTGCTTTTTTCGTTGTGGTCGGATGAGCAAAAAATAAAAGACGACGAATATTAAAATCAGCGGCATAAAACTAACTAACGGATTTACGGCTTGCTGTTCCATTGCCTTCTCCTTTCATTTGAAAGCGACTTTTTCGCCCGTTTCATAGGATACTAAAAAATCTGCCTTGAACTTTAAAAAACTTCCTTGTTTAATCGAATCTCTTATCTCGTTCATCAAATGCTGATAAAAATATATATTATGAAGAGAAACCAGCCTCAAACCCAAAATCTCATCCGTATTAAAAAGATGCCTTATATAACCTCGGGCGTAAGTCCTGCAGGTGTAACAGCCGCAACTTTCATCTATCGGCTTAAAATCCTTGATATAATCTGAATTTCTAAGTAAAAGCCGACCGCCCTTCGTAAATGCTGTGCCGTTGCGCCCGTTCCTTGTTGGGACAACGCAGTCGAACATATCGATACCAGTTGTTATAGCGTCAAATAAATCCGGCGGTTCGCCAACGCCCATAAGATAACGCGGCTTATCCTTGGGCAAAAGCGCCGCAGTAAATTCCGTGATTTCATTCATCAATTCCTTTGGCTCCCCAACCGCCAAACCGCCGACCGCATAACCATCAAAATCCATTTCAACTAATTCTTCGGCGCACTCACTTCTTAAATCTTTGTATGTAGCCCCTTGCACTATGCCGAATAACTTCTGCACTCTATTAATTTCGAGTTTAGAGTTTAGAGTTTCGAGTTTTTGAATTGAGCGTCGCGCCCAATCGAGCGTTCGCTGCATCGCTTGTTTGGCAAAATCGTATTCACACGGATAATGAACACACTCGTCCAAAACCATCATAACGTCGCTTCCCAAAGTGCGTTGAAACTCCACTATTCTTTCAGGTGTCAAAAAATGCTTAGAGCCGTCTATGTGAGATTGAAATTCAACTCCCTCATCATTTACTTTCCGCAAAACCGCTAAACTAAATACCTGATATCCGCCCGAATCTGTAAGTATCGGCCTATTCCAGCCCATAAACTTATGAAGCCCACCCGCCTCCTTGATTACCTCTTCCCCGGGACGCAGATATAAATGGTATGCGTTGGAAAGCAGGATTTGAACTTTGCAATCCATTAAGTCCTGGTTCGATAAGGTCTTGACCGTCGCTTGTGTTCCCACCGGCATAAAAGCCGGCGTCTCAAAAACGCCATGGGCCGTCTCTATCTCTCCAGTCCTTGCAGATGTATTTTTATCACGAGCAATGATTTTAAATTTCATATTATCAGCATGCAATCCCCGTAACTATAAAATCTATAACGCTTGTCTTTTGCCTCCTCGTACGCACGGAATAATAGTTCCTTTTCGCAGAACGCCACTGCTAACATAAGAAGCGTCGTCTTAGGTAGATGAAAATTTGTAATCAAAGCATCCACAAATTTAAAATTATACGGAGGATATATGAACGAGTCCGTCCAACCTTTGCCGCTGCTTATTTTATTCCTTGAACCTTTGACTAACCGCGCTTGATTTTCAAGGGCTCTACATGTCGTCGTCCCGACGGCAAAGATCCTACTGCCTCTTTCTTTCACGTCATTTAATTTAGCTGCTACTTCCTCTTTAATTTCAAAACGTTCCGCATCCAATTTGTGCCGTGCTACATCCTCCGAGTTGACCGGTTTAAATGTCCCGTAACCTACGTGTAAGGTAATCGATTCTATGAATGCGCCCTTTGCCTTAATGCGATTTAAAATTTCGTCGGTGAAATGGAGTCCCGCCGTCGGTGCAGCAATTGCTCCAGGCACTTTTGCGTAAATTGTCTGGTATCTTTCTTCATCTAATTTTTCTGGTTTTCGTTTTATATAAGGAGGCAGCGGAACTATTCCCAATTTTTCTAATAACTCGCTAAATTGTCCGTAAGCTTTATCGAATTCGATAATTCTCATCCCATCGCTCTCCGCACGAAGATAGCCATTTAACTCGCCCCCAAAAAAAATGTACCTTGAACCAACTTTTATCTTCGAAGAGGTATCTATCAAACATTTAAACAACTTATCTCCTAACCTCTCCAGAAGTAAAACCTCCGCCCTTGCACCGGTATCCGCTTTTTTACCAACCAGCCTAGCTTTAATTACTTTTGTATCGTTAATTACAAGGCAATCGCCAGAGTTGATGTAATCCACTATATCACAAAAATTTCTGTGCTCGATCTCCTCAGATATTTTTTTAATGACCAAAAGCCGAGACCCATCGCGCTTCTCCGAAGGATATTGCGCAATTAATTCATTTGGTAACTCGTAATCGAATTCCTTTAATCTCATTTTACGTCTTTATAATCTACTATTTTTGAAGCGGGGTAATAAAAATTTAAAATCTCCTCCATCTTTTTCCCCCGTCGTGCCATATAATAAGCACCCCACTGGCACATCCCAACACCATGGCCCCAACCTAAACCCTCAAATGCCACATAAGGACCAATGATGGTAACTTTAAAATTTGCGCTTCGCAGCACATCGGTCCCGATTATTCGCCTAAAATCCTTGGCTAGTATGTCAACGTTAGTTATATTCCCTTTAATACGAATCTCCAAGATGCGTCCTGATCCTGATCGGTCTTTTTTTGTCGGTTCAAATCCAGCTATATCTCCAACTACATACCCCGCTTTTTCGAGTTTCGCTCTAACTTCTTGCCTCGGAACCCACTTTTCCCATGAATAGTGCGGCGATCTCTTACACCAACCACACTTTACTCCTTTTAAAGGCGGTAAGTCTATCTTCCATAGATAACTTGCATCGAATGTGCTGCCCCCGCATGTTGCATGGTAATATGCAGGAAATATCGCGCCATTGTAAGCGAGCACTTTTCCCTTCGTCTTATCTACGGCTTTATTGGTCCTCCACTTCTCTGAAAATATCCCACCATAAACTTGGGAACTAACATCGGCTGTTACGTCGTAATCTTTCCCTTTGGAATCTTTAATTTGATAAAGCGCGTAAGTCCTCGCTGCGATTACCTGGGCTTTTATCGCCTCAATCGGCCACCAAGTCGAGACTTCGTTTCGAATAACCCCGTAAAGATATTCCTCTAAATTAACCGTATTTATTACAAGTAACCCTTGCTCTCTCTTTAATACCTTAATCTCACCTCTAAATATGCGGCCATCGATATAAACCCTCGCCCCACCTATCGGTTCTATTGCTATAGCATCTGCGACTACGCTCATATCGCCAATTTTAAACCCTTCTTTCGTCGGCGTTAAATTTGAACTAGGTAAATATCTCTCCTCCAGCAACACCTCTTTTGTAACCAAATTGACCATTTTATAATTACCGACGATAGCGAGCTTTACAGAATCTACGTCCTTTGCTACTGCCACGCGAACCGATATTAATTCTTCGTTTGTCCCTTCATTAGCGTAAGAATATATTGGCATAAAAAAAATGGCAACCGTAATATAAACTGTCAAAGAGCGAAAATATTTTTGCATCTTATCGTTTTCTTAAAAGTGAAAATATAAGCGACAATAATATGCTAATCAAAATGCTCGTTGTAATCGGAAAATAGAAAGTTAGGTTTTTTTTCTGAATATAGATATCGCCGGGCAGCTTCCCAAGCCACGGGATTTTCCCTGCAGTAGAAAATATAAGTCCTAGCGCGATTAATATAACACCGAATAAAATTAGGATCTTCCCAAATGCCATTCCTTAATCTTTGAAGAGCTCCTTCTGTATTTCCTTTTTAAGGGGGGTATTGAAATGTTCGTATGCTGCCTTGGTCGCTTCCCTTCCACGCGGAGTGCGTTTTAAAAAACCGATCTTCAAAAGAAACGGTTCAACGACATCCGCTATGGTATCTGGCTCCTCATTCAAAGTCGCAGCCAGCGATTCTATGCCAACTGGTCCACCATTATAAGATTCCAAAATTGCCTTCATCACTTTTCTGTCAACGGTATCTAAACCTTTATCATCTATGCCCTGCATAGCAAGCGCCTTATCAACCGTTTCCTTTGTAATCTTGCCATCGCCTTTTACCTGAGCATAATCCCTAACGCGACGCAATAATCTATTCGCCACGCGCGGTGTGCCACGTGAACGGCGGGCTATCTCAAGTGCAGCATCTTTATCTAACTCTATATTTAAGATCTTCGCGGAACGCTTCACCACCAAAACCAGCTCTTCCGGAGAATAAAAATCTAGATGATAGAACATCCCAAACCTGCCTCTTAAAGGAGCACTCAATAACCCCGTCCGCGTCGTGGCTCCTATCAAAGTAAAATGTTTGAGGTTGAATTTTATCGTCCTGGCATAAGGTCCCTTATCTATCACGAAGTCGATTTCGAAGCTTTCCATCGCGGGATATAAAAATTCCTCCACAACTTTCGAAAGGCGGTGAATCTCATCTATAAATAAAATATCGCCCTTTCCTAAATTCGTAAGTATCCCTATCAAATCTCCGGCACGTTCAATCGCTGGTCCTGAAGTTGCGGTTATTTTAGTGCCCATCTCGTAAGCGATGATGTGTGCTAATGTCGTTTTTCCTAATCCGGGTGGCCCTGAAAACAAAATATGTTCCAATGGTTCTTTTCTTCTTTTGGTAGCAGCGATCGAAATTAAGAGGTTCTCAACAGCCGCCTTCTGCCCAACAAAGTCGCAGACCCTTGTAGGCCTAAGCGAAAGATTTAATATTACATCTTCCTCGGTCTCTTGATTAAATATCAACTTCTCGCGTAATGCTTCTTCCTTTTTTACCTTATCGGCGCTCATTTTAAATTTGTCTTCTGTCTATAAACTTCGTTCAATAATTCTTCGGCGGTCTTTATATTAGGCGAACGCTCCAATGCCTTTTTAATCATCTCATTCGCCTCGGCCTTTTTATATTGAAGAAGAAGCAATACCTCCATCGCTTCTTCTTGAAAATCTGGCGCTGCTTCCTGCGGCACTTCGCCTGCTTCCTCCTGAATAAGCCCGAATTTGCCAACTTTATTCTGTAACTTCGCAATGATCTCCTTTGCCCTCTGTTCTCCGATACCAGGGAGAGATTTTAAAGTTCCCAAATCTCCTTCCGTAATCGCTTTTACAATTTGCGGAATCGGCGTACTTAATGCCTTAACCGCCGCCTTTGGGCCGATGCCTGAGACCGTTATAAACTTTTCAAAAAATTCTTTCTCTATTTCATTAAGAAATCCTATCAATACAGGAATGCTTCGTGCAGGGTCTGTGTGATGATAATGATATGTGATGAGCCTTATCGTTCCATCGTTATTTATATTTTTATCCAATGCCTTCATTACACAACCAGGAATCAATACTTCGTATGAAATGCCGCCATTTATATCGATGATTAGCGACGAATTCTTGCGCTTAACTATCCTGCCGCAAATTTGAGATATCATTTCCTGATTAGAACTCCTTCTTTTCGTGAAATATAGGCGTATGCAATCGCCAGTGCCAACGCATCGGAGACATCTGGGGGTGTAGGGATTGATCTTAAATTAAGTAGGCTCTGCACCATCCGCTGTATCTGAAATTTGCTGGCATTGCCCCTTCCTATCACGGCTTTATTTATCCGAGTGTTGGAATAGCCAACAAGTGAAATTCCAGATTGATTAGCAACAAGGCAAACGGCTCCTCTTACATGCCCCATTAAAATCGCAGTCGTAGGGTGTCTATAATGGGAATACAATTTTTCGAGGACCAAGACCTTTGGTTGAAATTCCTCGATAATTCCTTTTATGGCGTTATGAATTTTATTTATCCTTACTTCTAATCTTTCTTTGTTCGACGTCCTAATTACCCCGGCCTCTATCAATTTAAAGTCTCCCTTAGTTTTAGATTCTATGATGCCGTATCCCGTCACGCCTAAACCGGGGTCAATACCCAATATCCTCATCCGCCCTTGACCTGCTCTAAAATTTCATCTGGTATATCGAAATTCGCATATACGTTCTGGACATCTTCGTAATCTTCTATGGCATCCATCAACGCAAGCACTTGTTTTGCCTCTTCGCCGACCACTTTTACCGTCGTGGAAGGCACCATCGTAAGTTCTGCCATCTGCCATTCAACGCCGTTTTTCTTAAGCGCTTCTTTTACCTTTTCGAAATCTTTTACGTCCGTGGTTATCTCGTAACTCGCCCCTTCGGATTTCAAATCCTCGGCCCCGGCTTCTAGGACGATGTCCATGAGTTTGTCTTCTTCTATCCTTGTCTTGTCAATTAATATGTATCCCTTCTTATGAAAAAGCCAGACAACCGAACCCTGACCTGCCATATTTGCGCCTTTCCGAGAAAATATATTCCTTAATTCCGCCGTCGTCCTATTCTTGTTATCCGTCAGCGCCTCAATCATAATTGCAACGCCAACTGGACCATATCCTTCGTAGACAACGTGTTCATATACGACACCTGGGAGTTCGCCCGTGCCCTTCTTAATTGCTTTATCGATATTGTCCCTAGGCATATTCGCTTCCTTCGCTTTCGCAATAGCCAGGCGCAAACGGGGGTTGGCTTCTGGGTCTGCGCCACCTTCTTTGGCGGCGACGGTCAATTCTTTGATGAGTTTGGTAAAAACCCTGCCCTTCTTGACGTCCATCAACGCCTTTTTGTGCTTTATTCCAGCCCATTTCGAATGTCCCGACATACTTAAGAAATTACCTCCGTTTAAAATTGATTTTTATCGATTTTCTCGATACAAAATTATATCATTTTGCGAAGGGGATGTAAAGAAAAAAAGGGACGGTTCTATTTTTAGACCCTTAGAACCAAGAAAAATTAGAACCGTCCCTTACTTATGCACCTCTTCGGTGGCTTTTTTGGATTGAGAGATTATAATCTGAGATACCTTGGCAGGAACTTCTTCGTAGTGGGAGAACTTCATCGAATAGAAACCGCGACCACCGGTCATCGACCGAAGCTCTGTGGCGTATTTAAACATCTCCGCCAAAGGAACGGTGGCTTTAATATATTGCTGTTTGCCTCTCGATTCGATGCCCATAATACGGCCTCGACGCGAGTTTATATCGCCGGTAGTCTGTCCTAAATATTCATCAGGCACAATAACTTCAACATCCATTATCGGCTCTAAAAGAACGGGATGTGTTTCTTCCTGACCCTTTTTAAATGCCATCGAACCTGCTATTTGAAATGCCATATCTGAGGAATCAACTTCATGAAAAGAGCCGTCGTAGACAGTAACTTTTACGTCGACAACCGGATAGCCGGCGAGGATACCGCTTTGCATCGCTTCTTTTACACCCTTCTCAATGGAAGGGATATATTGCCTAGGTATAGCGCCGCCGACGATTTTATTCACAAATTCATAATTTTTACCGTGAGGCAACGGCTCTAATTCAAGCCAACAATCGCCATATTGCCCGCGCCCGCCGGATTGCCTCTTATATTTACCTTGAACCTGAACTTTTCTTGTAATCGTCTCTTTATATGGAACCTTTGGCGTCCCTATCTCAACCTCAACACCAAACCGCTTCTTCATCCTGTCTATCGTCACATCCAGATGTAAATCACCTATGCCAGAGATTATCAACTCCTTCGTCTGCGGGTCGCGGCCAAACTTAAAAGTTAAATCTTCGGCTGATATCCTGTTTAGCGCGCCCATAATCTTCTCTTCGTCTTGGCGTGACTTTGGTTTCACAGAACTTGAGATTGCGGGTTCGGGAAATAAAGTGGACTCAAATAAAATTGGGTTCTTCTCGTCACAAATTGTATCATTTGTATGCGTGTCTTTCAACTTCGCTACTGCTGCTATATCGCCTGCGCCTACTTTCTGAATAGGAATCTGTTCCTTACCTTGCAAAATATAAATTTGACCGATCCTTTCTTTCAAATCCCTCGTTGAATTATAAAATGCGGCGTTAGAATCCAGCGTCCCCGACAAAACTCTGAAAAGCGTTAATTGTCCGACATATGGGTCCCATACATTTTTAAATATAAATGCTGAAAATGGTTCATTATCGTTTGAATTTCGTTTTTGGGGCTCTTTAGTCTTAGGATGGATACCTTCCATTGCTGGTCGCTCTACAGGCGATGGCAATAAATCTACGATTGCATCGAGTAAAGGTTGAATCGAAATATTCTGCAGCGCTGAACCGCAGAATATCGGGTTAATCTTTGCGTTCATACAAGCTGCCTTTAATGCCTTTGTTATCTCATCGGCGGATAACTCCTTGCCCTCAAGATATTTTTCTGTCAAGGCATCGTCTGTCTCAACGACATTCTCGAGCAGTTCCTCCCTCAATTTCTCCGCCTTCGCTTTATCGGGACCTTCGAGTTTCGCAAGTTCATCTTTTGATAAAATATTTACGGCGCCTTTGAAAGAGGACTCTGAGCCGATCGGGTATTGTAGTGCTGCGCACTGTCTTCCAAACCGCTCGTGGATTGTGTTCAAGGTATTCTCGAAGCTTGAGTTTTCCTTGTCTAATTTATTTATAAAAATAATGCGCGGGCAATTCCTGTCTTCCAAGAATTGCCAAACGCGTTCAGTTCCTACTTCAATGCCGTGGACTGCATCAATTAATAATATTGCACAATCAGCGGCTCGCAGAGGTCCAAGCACTTCCCCAACGAAATCCGCATATCCAGGTGTATCCAATAAATTTATCTTCGTATTCTTCCAAATCGCGTGAAGGGCTTTTGAGTTGATTGAGATCCTTCGCTCTATCTCGTCGGGATTGAAATCTGAGACGGCGTTTCCTTCGGCAATCTTGCCTAAACGCGTGGTCATTTTGGCGTTAAAAAGTATGGCCTCAACAAGCGAAGTCTTGCCTGAACCTGAGTGGGAAACCAAAATTATGTTGCGGATTTTTTCTGTGGGGAACTTATCCATAGGTAAAATTTAATATAACTTAGTGTAGATTTATTGTCAAGCGAAATTCTTCAAGCGGTGCGGCGAGATTTTAAACTTGTGTAAAATAAAAAGTCCGCTATTAATCAATTAACAGCGGACTTTATTTAACCCCGGCAGCGTCCTACTCTGTCGCTTCGCTCCCGAGGGGAAACCAAGTTTTCCCCTCGCTGCCCCTTCCTCACAGCGCAAGGGACGGTCTCCCTTGCAACCCCTTGGAGAGTATAGTCCGCTGCATAAAGAAATTAACCTTCGATGTTCTTATAAATAAAAAGAGCCTGTATTTTATTTACAGGCTCAATTTAACCCCGGCAGCGTCCTACTCTCCCGAGCCGTTACCAGCTAAGTACCATCGGCCCTGAGGGGCTTAACTTCCGTATTCGGAATGGGAACGGGTGTTTCCCCCTCGGTATTGCCACCAGGAAATTTAATGACAACTGCATAGCGAAGGCTTTGACTACAATCGCGCGTTTTAAATTTTAAATTTAAAATTACAAAAGTGGTCAAGCCGATCAGCAGATTAGTACCGGTAAGCTTAATCTCTTACGAAACTTACACTTCCGGCCTATCAACCTTGTAGACTTCAAGGTGCTTTCGACCATCTTGTGATGGGGGATACCTCTTTCTTGGGGTGGGCTTGGCGCTTAGATGCTTTCAGCGCTTATCCCTTCCGGACGTGGCTACCCAGCCTTTGCCACTGGCGTGACAGCTGGAACACCAGAGGTCCGTTTGCCCTGGTCCTCTCGTACTAAGGGCAACTCCCCTCAAGTATCCTGCACCCGCGAGAGATAGAGACCGA
>JBDRDF010000041.1:0-26213 GCA_043821025.1 Candidatus Omnitrophota bacterium | reverse complement strand
TAAATTTCGGAATTACCACCGCATACTCTGATTCGAGAGATTGCCTCGGGCCAAAGACGTTAAAATAGCGCAACGATACGGCCTCAAGGCCATACACTTTGCTAAATACCCTGCAGTAATGTTCTCCCGCTAACTTAGTCGCCGCATAAGGCGAAATCGGCTGAGGAAGCTGGTCCTCTCTCTGTGGCAGATGAGGTGAATCTCCATATATTGAACTGGATGAGGCATACACTACTCTCCTTACCTTCGCCTCCCGCGAGGCGATTAGGACGTTTAGCGTGCCTTTCGCATTGACTTCGTCATAAGAGACTGGGTCGTTCATAGATTTTGGAACCGAACGCAATGCGGCTTGATGAAGGACATAGTCACAGCCTTCTGTGATTTTCCTTAGCAGGTCTAAGTCCCTTATGTCCCCTTCAATAAGCTCGATCTTATCGAGGATACCTTCGAGGTTCTCCCTTTTACCTGCAACGAAGTTGTCTATTACTTTAACGCGTTGACCTTGTTTTACCAATTCGTAAACAATATTGGAGCCGATAAAACCGGCTCCGCCAGTAACGAGATAAGTGCTCATATCAAATTACAGCCTTTCGATTTTATGCCGATTAACAGTGATATGTCTTAATGCGTTGCGCGTATCGAAGATAAATTTTGCATTATTTACTATGAATTCATAATCTATATTCGAATGGTCGGTAACAATAAGTACGCAATCCTTATCCCTAAGCCCAGAGGCAGTCAATTTAATCGATTTCAAGGTCTCGCCATTCAATTTTATCGTCGGCACATAAGGATCGCAAAATGAAACCAAAGCACCCTGTTCCTTAAAAAGTTGAACTATCTCTAACGCTGGCGATTCCCGCGTATCCGTCACATCCCTTTTATAAGCGACGCCGACTATTAATATCTTTGAACCTTTTACCGCTTTGCCAAATCTATTTAATGCACGCGCCGTCCTTTCAACCACATAGGTTGGCATCGAAGAATTTATCTGTGTTGAGAGGTCTATGAACCTTGGTTCAAATCCGTGAACCCTCGCCTTCCAAGCTAGGTATCGTGGGTCAATTGGAATACAATGGCCCCCATATCCCGGACCTGGATAAAATGGCATAAATCCAAATGGTTTGGTCTTTGCTGCTTCGATTACTTCCCACACATCTATATTGAGTTTATCACACATCAACGCAAGTTCATTTGCAAGCCCTATGTTTACACCCCGGAATGTATTCTCAAGCAGTTTTACCATCTCGGCTACTTTTGTCGACGACACTGGAATAGCTTGTTCTACTATTTGACTATACAAACAGTTTATAACGTCAACGCAATTTGCGGTAACGCCGCTTACCACTTTAGGAATATTTTGGGTCTTGTAAACTTTATTTCCGGGATCTATCCTCTCGGGCGAAAATCCAAGGAAGAAATCCTCTCCTGCTTTCAAGCCCGTCTTGGTCAATATGGGAAGGATAACCTCATCGGTAGTTCCTGGATAAGTCGTCGATTCCAAAACAACCGCTTGACCTCGCTTTAAATACTTTGCGACTGCTTCAGATGCATCTATAATGTAAGACATATCCGGCTCTTTGGTCTTCCTAAGAGGAGTGGGGACGCAGATTATGACTGCATCCAATTTCCTTAAAGCTGAGAAATCGGTAGTCGCTTTAAAAAACCCATCCTTTACCAGGGGAATTAGTTCTTCTTTAGATATATCCAAAATATATGAATGACCAGAATTTACCTTATTAACCCTGCCTCTATCTACATCTATCCCGATGGTCTTAAACCCTGCTTTTGCAAACTCCAAAACCAGCGGCAAACCTACGTATCCTAAGCCGATCACCCCTATGCACGCCTTCTTAGATGTTACCTTCTTTATCAATCTATCCTTATACATATTATTATTGCACCTCGTTTTCTATCTAAGTCCTCATTCCATATTGCTTTTTATAATACTCGCGGTAATTTTTATCTCTCTGTTTTATCCTTCGCCACCAAGGCATATTTTTTTTGTACCAATCAATGGTTTCGTCAAGCGCATCGTCGAAATTAAAGCGTTTATTCCACCCTAAAGACTTCAATTTGGCAGTATCTAAAGAATAACGCAAGTCATGCCCAAGGCGATCCTTAACGAATTCTATCAGTTTAAAATCTAAATCGAGTTTCTTTAAGACCGTTTTTGCCAAATCGATATTCGAAATTTCAAACTCACCGCCTATATTATAGATCTCACCCTCTTTGCCGTTTTTAAGGATGAATTCAATAGCGTCGCAATTATCCTTAACATACAGCCAATCACGTACGTTTTTACCCTCGCCGTAAACTGGGATCTTCTTATTCTCAAGCGAGTTGGTAATTGTAAGGGCCAAGAATTTCTCCGGATATTGATAGGGACCGAAATTATTGGAACTTCGCGTGATAATAACGGGCAAGCCAAAGGTAACAAAATATGAACGGCATAAATAATCCGCTCCCGCCTTACTTGCTGCGTATGGGCTGTTTGGAAATAAGGGGCTGTCCTCTTTGAAAGAGCCTTTTTCAATGGAACCGTAGGTTTCGTCCGTCGAGATTTGGACGAACTTCTTTAAATTAAACTTTCGGGCATTCTCTAACAAAACGTGTGTGCCTAAAACATTTGTCCTGACAAAATCAGAGGCATCAATAATTGACCTATCGACGTGGGTCTCCGCAGCAAAATTTACCACGCAATCGCAACCTTTCATCGCCTTCTCTACCACTTTTGCATTGCAAATGTCACCTTTAATGAAAATATAATTAGGATTTTTTTCTATGTCCTTTAAATTATCGAGATTTCCGGCATAGGTTAACTTATCAAGATTCACAACCTTGTAATCTGGATTTTTGTTTAAGATATGCCTGATAAAATTGGAGCCGATAAATCCTGCCCCGCCGGTAACTAATATTTTCATCTTTTGTGTAATTTGCCTAGTTTTTGAGCAACGAGTTTGTTCGCCCGAAAAAGAGATTCGAATGTCCCGCAGTCTGTCCACCAACCCTTCAAAATATCGAACGTCATCTCGCCCCTTTCGATGTATCTATTATTTACATCGGTTATCTCAAGTTCCCCTCTTTTTGAGGGTTTCAAGGTCTTTATGATATCGAAGACCTTAGAGTCGTACATATAAATCCCTGTCACAATCAAATTCGATTTCGGATGCTTGGGTTTCTCTGTTATTTTTATGATCCTACTTCCTTTTATCTCTGCCACTCCGAATCTTTCTGGGTCTTCGGCTTCCTTCAATAAAATCTTGGCGCCCTCTTTCTGTTTTTTAAAATCCTCGACGTACTTCTTTATGCCCTTCTCTATTACATTATCACCGAGCATTACGACTATTTTCCCATTATCCGCAAAATGTTCGGCAAGGCTTAGGGCATCGACTATTCCACCTTCGCCTCTTTGATATGTATAATTTATGTGTTTAAGTCCGAACTCCGCGCCGTTTCCTATTAACCGCAAGAAATCTCCAGCATTATTTCCGCCGGTTACGATTAATATATCGCGGATCCCCGCATCCACTAAAGTCTGGATAGGGTAATATATCATTGGCTTACAATAGACGGGGAGTAAATGCTTGTTGGTTATACGGGTTAACGTGTCAAGCCTTTTGCCTAAGCCGCCTGCTAAAATAACTCCTCTCAAAGTCATTCTTACTTCCTCCAATCGTATGGGATATCGTTATCATAAGGGTCGACTCTATATTCATCTGGCTCCTTGTGATTATATGGCGTAGTGGGGACATTCAATACGATAGATTCTGTATCAGCTATACATTTAAAACCGTGATAAACCATCTTGGGAATTTTAACCAAAAACGGGTCTTCCAACGATAAAATAAATTCGTCGATTTGACCTTTTGTTATAGAGCCCTCTCTGGCATCGTATAGAGTCAATCTTATCTTTCCAAAAATACATACGAAATGGTCGTCCTGCTTTTTGTGATAATGCCATGCCTTCACGATGCCGGGATAGGCGGTTGTAAAATAGACCTGCCCGAATTTCTCGAAGACCTCATCGTCGCACCTTAAGATCTCCATAAGCCTACCCCTCTCATCGGGAATCAATTTTAGCCTCTTAATCTTGACGCCGTCTATCAACGTTATGACCTCCCAATCGAGTAATACCTAAAGCCCAATTCCCTCATTTTCTTTGGTTCATAAATATTTCTTCCGTCGACGATAACCGGCTGTTTGAGGAGTTTCTTCAATTTAGCCAAATTCAGTTCCTTAAATTCATTCCACTCGGTTACTATGACAGCGCAATCGGCGCCTTTGACGGCATCGTACGAATCCACGCAGAATTTCACGTCTTTCAACAACGTTTTTGCTTTAACCATCGCTTGGGGATCATATGCCCGTATCTTCGCTCCTTCCCTCTGAAGTATATTTATTATCTCGATCGACGGAGCGAATCTCATATCGTCCGTGTTCGGCTTAAACGAAAGGCCCAGTATCGCTATCGTCTTGTCCTTAATATTCCAGATGGCTTTTTCTATTTTATTGACGAGCAGTGTCCTTTGTGAATCGTTTATCTTCTTGACCGCCTTCAATAGTTCTAAGTCGTAGCCCAACTTCTCCGAAATGCGAATAAAGGCCTCTATATCCTTTGGTAAACAAAATCCACCGAAGCCGATGCCAGCGTTCAGAAAATCCTTGCCAATCCTTTTATCTAAGCCCATCCCTTTTGCAACCTCTTCTACATCAGCTCCGACTTTCCCGCAGAGGTTGGCTATGGCATTGATAAAGGATATCTTTGTCGCTAAGAATGAATTGGAGGCATGTTTTATGATTTCGGCGCTCTTAATATCGGTTACGATGATCGGTGCATTCAGAGGTTTATACAACTCTAACAAAATATCCTTTGCCTTCTTGCTTTCAACGCCTATCACTATTCTATCTGGGTGCATAAAATCATTTATTGCAGAACCCTCCCTTAAGAATTCCGGATTTGATGCGACGTCGAATTTCACTTTCTTTCGCGCATAATGTTGAAGGGTGTGTTTAATCCACATTCCCGTTTCTACAGGAACTGTGGATTTTTCTACTATCAAGCGATAAGAAGTCATAAATCGCGCTATCTCCCTTGCAACATTTTCGACATAAGTTAAGTCTGCCTCTCCATTTTTCTTCGGGGGTGTACCGACGGCTATAAATATAACTTCACTATTTTTTACCGCTTCTTTTAGGCTCGATGTGAATGTAAGCCTCTTCTCCTTCTGGTTTCTTTTTACTAACTCTTCGAGGCCTGGTTCATAAAAAGGAACGGTGCCACGCTTTAGTTTGGATATCTTGTCCTTATCTATATCGTTACATACGATGTCATTTCCCAAGTCAGCAAGACAGGCCGCTGTAACAAGCCCTACGTAACCTGCGCCAACTACACCTATTCTCACTTTTGCCTCCCCTATATTTATTTCTTATAGCCCGGCGGCAATTGCGAACCGAACTTAGGCCTGTGATAATTCCTCTCGAATTCGAACGGTATCTCGGGAAACGCTTTAAGACGGAATATAAGCCAAATCGATTCACCTTGTTCTCGGGTTACATTATATACTAACTCAACAATCCAGCAATGCAAATCACGGCTTAATCTATATTCGTGCTCAGCTTGGTCGCTTATGACTTTTCTTGTCCCACCCTCTGGCTTGGATACGAATTTCTTAAGATCGAACCTCTGATACGTCGTAAATTTCCACTTCGGAGTGATATTGAACATAAACTCGCCTTCTATCTGGCTGCTTGAATCATTAGACCATCTATAGCCGGCCCCATAGCTCCATTTCTTCTTGCCGATATCGGAGTAAATCTCATCGCGCAAACTTATAATATCAAGGTCAGCATCTTGATCCCCAGTTATGTTAAACGAAAAGGATTCAAATTTGTCATGGTGGGGGTCATAAACTGCGTTCGATAAAATTCGCATCCAATTATACGGCCTTGATTCAAGCGATAAATTATAATTCATAAGCCTGCTTCCTTTGTCCTCTTTGAATCCAAAATGATAATTTGTTCCTACTACAAATCTAACGAGGTCAACCGCTTGAATTTTACCGCCCACTAATCTTTTTGTCTGCAATTTGTTTTCAATGGAGGGCGATACTACGCTTTGAAAACCCAAAGAATCCACTCCATCAAACTGCTGAAACCTGCTTGAAGGAATGGTGGGATCGTGCGTATAATTATAAGTTATCGTCGGTGCAATGACATGCCTCAACTTATTAATCTCCATATTCAATAGATTCGATTTGACATCAAATACCCGATAGAATCTTGTGTTAAAATCAATTCCTGTATAAAAATTACCTCTGAATACGTCTGGTTCCCCCTCCTTATCTCTACTAAACCATGTCTGTTTTGTCCCAGTATACGGTTTTACACTTAGCCAATTAAAAAGAGTAGTCTGATATGCAAGTTGATTATCGGTATGGACTCTGCCTACAGCGTTATCTAAATCAGTGGGGGCAGGGAATTTTTTGGTTATGTTCGCCCCAGATGCCTCACCTGTATAATAAAAATTGGTATCGCCTATTCTTAAAGTTCTGGTATTAAATTTTAACTCCGGAAGGTATTCCACCACGCTGTCGAATCTATTGACCCTTTTCTGCGCAAGAAAACTCGTCGTAAAATATTCGTCCGTCCTTATAACAGAGGCATATGTATTGTTGGTCATATCCCTCTGATAATCCCTTTCGTAATAATCCCTTATAAATTCCGGGTCGTGCATCTTGTTATATTCTATCGTCGCAAGGGTAAGCGGATCCATCTGCCACTTGTGGCGCAGTTGAACCCTGAATCTCTCCTTTTCTTGAGTGGGTTTATCCTCACTGGGGCTTGTCCATCTACTCCACGCCCGTTTTCGCTGCAGGCTCCTCTCGTTCATATAATAAGTCCTCAAAACACCCTTGCCCATATCCGGTATTCCGTAGAAAAGATCAAAACCGCTTGCGAAATCCTTTTTTTCTCTATAATCTAAATGGATCCTGCCCCTGAAATCCTCATTTAAATAATATCTCCAGGCACTGAGCATAAAAAGGCCCCATTCCTTATTCATCCCCGGTATTATGGTCACCCGTGGGCGATTCTCGTTTAAAGGATGGCTATAGTAAGGCATGTAAAGCAGGGGCGTATTCTCAACGAAGAATAATATATGTTTAGCAGTGACTTTGTCTCCTAAATATACCTTTATCTGCCGAGATTGCAATCGATAATGCGGCCGAGCTTTATTGCAAGTTGTTATATAGCCGCGCCTGAGATGATATTCGGTGTCGCCGACTTTTTCCGCCTTCTCGCCTACGCCATAAAACCACGGCTCGATATACGCCTTCGTTTTTAAAACCGTGCCTGTCTTTGTCTCAAAATTATAAACTACGTGCTCGCCTTTAAAATAATTTTTACCTTGTGTTAAAACGACATCTCCTTCTGCATACGCCTCTTTAGTATCTATATGAAAAATGGCTCGCTTGCAGGTCAATTTCATATCCTGATAGGTAATTACGACATTGCCGGTCGCAGTGGCCACTTTGCCCTGTTCTAAGTATTCAACCACATCTCCGTTTATTACGACAGGTTCCTTTTTCTCGTCGGCAAAAGCCGCAAAGGGAGAGCATAAAATTATCGATATTATAGGGATTAATATTACAACTCTCAACGATGACTCCGATGCAGAATATAAAGACTAAATCAACGCCCAGAACCGCGGGACTTTGGAACTTTCTTCCAATCAGCTAAAAATCTCTCGACACCAATATCTGTTAAGGGATGTTTTATTAAGTTCATTAAAACATCGTATGGAATTGTTGCGCAATCTGCGCCTGCCAGCGCTGCTTCAATTACATGCAAAGGATTCCTTATTGAGGCGACTATTATCTGCGTCCTTAAACCATAATTGTCATATATTTTCCTTATATCCCAAATCAAATTCATACCTACGCTGCCTATATCGTCCAACCTACCAATAAAAGGGCTCACATAGGACGCACCTGCTTTCGCAGCGAAGAGGGCCTGTGGTGCAGAAAAACATAACGTAACATTGGTCTGAACTTTCTCCTTGCTCAATATCCTAACCGCCTTCAATCCTTCCTTAACAAGGGGAATTTTGACTACGATGTTCTTATCTACCTTTGCTAATTGTCTTGCCTCTTTTACTATCTCATTGCAATTTTGGCTTATCGCCTCAACGCTAATAGGTCCGTCTACGATAGAGCATATCTCTTTAATCAATTCCAAAAAAGGTTTACTCTCTTTTGCTACCAGCGTTGGATTTGTTGTGACACCGTCGATTATTCCCATGCCTAAGGACTCTTTTATTTGCTGGATATTCGCGGTATCGATAAATATTTTCATCGCCCTCTCCTTAAATTATAAAAATAATGCTGCCGCTCCAAATATGCCTGCGTCAGCCCCGAGTTTTGCCTTGACGATTTTGACGGTTCTTTTAGGAATGGGCAACGCTCTTTCATCTATGGTGTCCCTAATCGACTTAAATAATATTGCTCCCACATTTGCTACTCCACCGCCTATTATAATCTTTTCCGGATTTAGTAGATTTATTACTCCGGATAATATAATACCGATCCTTTTGCCGATCTCTTGCCAAAAAGCAACTGCCAATTTATCGTTTCTATTTGCTGCATAACTTATAACTTCTGGCGTGATCAAAGATAAATTGTTCCTCACCAATTTTTTAATTAAAGTTGAACGTCCGGCTTTGATTTTACCTTTTATCTCCTCAACGATAAATCTATTTCCAACATATCTCTCAAGACATCCAAAACCGCCGCAGTTACAGCGTAGACCTTTTTCTTTAAGCGGCATATGTCCTATCTCACCCGCAACCGAAGTAGAGCCGCGGTATAATTGCCCGTCTATTATTATCCCTCCGCCTACGCCCGTCCCAAGCGTCAAACATACCAAATTTTCCGCACCCCTGCCAGCCCCAAATCTATATTCGCCTAACGCCATAAGATTAACATCGTTATCTATTAGTACGCTTGTTTTAAGCTTCTTCTTTAAAATTTTTTTTAGTGGGACGTCCTTCCAATCGGGAACATTAGTCAGATAATATATGAACCCTCGCTTGAAATCTACCAGCCCAGGCACTCCGACTCCTATGCCCAATAAATCTTTGAGGGTAAGTCGCGCTTTTTCTAAAATGCTGTCTATCTCATCAGCAATAGCAACAAGGAGCGTTTCTTTCGTACGGTAATCTTTAGTCGATAAAGCCACCCTGTGAAAAAGCCTACCTCTTTTATCAACTAAGGCCAATTTAGTGTACGTCCCGCCTAAATCTACGCCTATAACATATCTCTTCATCTTAAGGGAATTATGTTATCTCAAAAAGGATACTTTTTCAATAAATTTTATTTAAGGCCAGAAAACGACTCTATTTCGCCCTTCCTCCTTGGCCTTGTATAGGGCTTGGTCTGCGCGGTCAATTAATGCGGGGACATCCTTGCTATCATCTGGATATGTAGCTAAGCCGATGCTTATAGTTGTAGCAATTATCTCGTCGTAAGCCCTAAACTGATGTTTTTCGATCGACTCTCTAAGCCTATCAGCAACTTGAGCTGCAGAGGTTTTGTTTGTATCGGGCAGTGCGATTACGAATTCCTCGCCGCCATATCTTCCGACCAGATCGATTTGACGGACTTGTTCCTTCATAATATTTGCCATCTCCTTCAACACTATGTCGCCCACCAAATGTCCGCGTGTATCGTTACATTGTTTAAAATGGTCTAGGTCTATCATAAGGACGGATATATTAAGGTTATGTCTTGCGCACCGCCCCACTTCCTCGTATAACCTTTCCAAAAAGTGTCTTCTAACATATATGTTGGTCAAGCCATCGGTTATAGCAAGCATCTGAATCTTTTCATAGAGATTTATCTTCTTAACTTCCAACGCAAGCTGCTCCGTCATAATTAAGAATTTATCGATCTCCTCTTCCTTTGCGCCTAAAATGGTTAAAATGCCGACGGGGATGCCCTCGGAGAGCAAAGGTAGGGCAGCAAACGATTCTTTAGCTTTATCCAGATATCCTTTTAAAGGATGCCCATTATCGATGGGCGGCTTTAAATAGATGACCTCCTTCCGAGCCGAAATAGTCTCTACTAAAATCTGATCGAATTTGTTAGGCTCTTTCTTGGAAATATCAGCGGTTAAAATTTCGTATGTTGTAGAAACAACCGGCGACTCTTGCGCTTCATCGATCAGTATGAGTTTCAAGCTGCTGAATTTCAAAATCTTACTAACCGTATCCCTGAATACCTTCAACGTCTCTGCCATATCTAAAGATGCGCTCATATTCTTCGTAACCTCGTAGAGGTCTAAAACTTGAGAAACTTGGTTCTCGAGTGTGACGTTTAAGTCCTTCAAGACCTTAAGTTCGGTTGAGAATTCATCAAAAGACGTCTTTGCTTTACTTAAATTCGACCCTTTTGAAATGTTATACTCATTGAATTTTCGGTTATAATATCCTGGCGCTAACGGTATGAGGTTCAAAAAGATAATCGAAGTCAAACATGCCAGTTTAAATCCCGGATTGTAAGCCATCAAAATACAAATAACGACAGTAACCGCTACGGATATAAGATATGAAAAGGCATAGCCATATTCGAGGGCAGCTAAAACGATGGATATCAACGAAAGATTTAATATCGGCAGAGCGATATATCCTTTTTGAACGAAAGCGGCACAGAGGAATATGACAAACATAGTAAAAATGAAAATCATTTTTTTAGAATAGAACTGCGTGTCATAAGATGAGTTCACGCCAGGCATACCCTGTTTCTCCCTTGCCTCTTCGCTTCATATAATGCGCTGTCTGCGAGTCTAATCAACTCATCCTTCGCAATGGAATCTTGCGGAAAAGCAGCACATCCGATTGAAATCATAACGTGTGTCTGTGCCTTTCTCAAAAGGAAAATTTCTGACTCTATCTTTTTTCTGAGCGCCTCGGCAAATTTTTGTGCTTCGACTTTATCCCTGCCCAATAATATCAAAATGAATTCCTCACCCCCATACCTGGCAACCAAATCACCTGGCTCAACAGATGACGTTAAAATATCGGCGATGCGCTTTAGTACGATATCGCCGGCGATATGTCCATATTTATCGTTATAATCTTTAAAATTATCGATGTCTATCATCAATAATGATAGCGGCTGCTTTATCCTCATCGCTTTGACGAGGTCTTCCTCTAATCTGTCCTTGAAATATCTGTGGCAATAAAGCCCTGTTAAGCCGTCCCTTATCGCTAATTCCTCAATCCTATGATACAACTTTGCATTACCAACCGCGATGGCAGCCAAGTCAGCAAGGATAGCGAGCAACCTTAAATCATCGCCCACATAAGCCTCCAACTCTTTGGATTCAACCCTTAAAACCCCCATAACCTTCTTCTCTGAGATAAGCGGCGCGGCTATCAGAGATTTGTATTCCCTCTTAAATTCCTGCGGTATCAATTCGAGGTTGAATCTAAAATCTTTGCCTACGTTGGATACCAAAAGTGGTTGCCTCTGTTTTAGCACCCAGATATCAAATACATCTCCTCTTTTTGACTTAATTGAGATCGGCCCTGACTTACCGCGGGCGGCTTTAAGCGCTAATTCCTGTGCTTCTTCTTCAACTAAGTATAAAAGATACACATCTGATTCCTCTAAAAGTTCAGCTACATTATCGACGACAATTTTAATTACCGAATCTAAAGACAAAGTGGTGCTTAATTTGCCTGTTAAGTCTTTAAGCACCGCATACCTTATAAGCTTCTCTTTTAGTGCCTCGTTTGCCTTCTGCGCAGAAGAGTGTTCAGCTTTTAATGTATTTTGCTCTTCATTTAAATTATCTATCTGCCGATCTATTGAAAGGCCATACAAAATCATCTTATTTTTAAAATTCATAATAAAAAAGCCAATAGCGAAAAATATTAGGACTTGATAATTAAGGCCTATGGCCTTTGTGCTAACGGAAATGACAAAGATGGCCATCGAAGAGAGACCGATGAAGACCCACAACCCAATCTCACCAAATGCGGACCAGGCGAGCATTATTATTACATTAAACAGAATAAAGATGGAGCTGGTTAGCCCTATACAGATTGCACGTTCGACGAAGAATTTTCGGCAGGTAAAAAAGACAAAATAAATCGCAGCAAGAAAACCTATGATGGCAAGGGTTCCTAAGAGTGATTTATTTCTTTTCAAACTAATACTTTCTCGGTATCCTTATCGAAGAAATGGGCTTTGCCCATATCGAACACCATATCGATATCGCGATTGACCTCGGGCCTATCGTGACCACCAACGCGGGCGATAAAATTCTGTTTAGGAGTCGCCATATGCAGATAGACTTCAGAACCCATAGGTTCCACGACATCCACTCGGGCAGTAATGGTATTCTCAGGAGGAGCTTCCTGGACAAAGAGTTTATCGTAGATATCCTCCGGCCTTATGCCGAAAATTATTTCCTTTCCTTCATAACTTGCTAACTTGGGAACCATTTCATCTATAATCTTAATCTTAAAGGTTCCTTCGTCGAAATAGAATCTGCCATTTTTCTTTAATATCCGCCCTGTTAAGAAGTTCATCGGCGGGCTTCCCATAAAACCAGCGACAAATTTATTAACGGGTTTATCGTACAAAGTAATCGGGTCCGCAAGCTGCTGGACAATTCCATCTTTCATCACGACGATGCGATTTCCCATTGTCATCGCTTCAACCTGGTCGTGCGTAACGTATATCATCGTCGATTGGAGCCTTATGTGAAGCTTATTTATTTCGGTCCTCATCGTGACACGTAATTTTGCATCGAGATTGCTCAATGGCTCATCGAATAAAAATACCAACGGCTTTCTAACTATCGCTCTTCCGACAGCAACCCTCTGTCTTTCTCCACCGGAGAGTTCCTTTGGTCTTCTATCCAATAGCCGTCGTATACCAAGTATGTCTGCTGCTTCTTTTACTCGTTGGTCTATCTCCGTTTTGGAATACTTTCTTAGACGCAGGCCGAACGCCATATTCTCATAGACCGTCATATGCGGATACAAGGCATAATTCTGAAATACCATGGCAATATCGCGGTCCTTCGCGGGCACGTCGTTTACAAGTTTATCCCCAATGTAGATTTCGCCTTCCGTTATTTCCTCTAATCCCGCTATCATCCTAAGCGTTGTAGATTTACCACAACCAGAAGGTCCGACTAAGACGACGAATTCCTTGCTCTCAATCCCTAATGTAACATCGGAAACAGCACGGATATTCCCAGGGAAAACTTTTGATATATGGGTTAAGCTTACTTGAGCCATTGTGTCCCTCCCCTTCTATTCCTAGTTTAATAATACAATATACCTTGATTATATGTCAAGTTAAGTAATCGATGAACTGGCTAATGGTTGCCTTCAAATTCTTCCTATGGACTACCATATCAATCAGCCCATGCTCTAAAAGAAATTCAGAGCGTTGAAATCCATCGGGCAATCTCTGTCTTATCGTCTGTTCGATAACCCTGGGACCTGTAAATCCAATCAATGCCTTTGGTTCAGCAATTACGACGTCGCCTAAAGAAGCGAAGCTCGCCATAACCCCTGCCATCGTCGGATTAGTCAAAACAGAAATATAAGGAACTTTTGCCTCATGGTGTTTAGCAAGTGCGCTGGAGGTCTTTGCCATCTGCATAAGAGAGAACATACCCTCGTACATGCGCGCTCCGCCGCCAGAACCTGAAACTATAACGAGGGGCAACCTTAAATTCATAGATAGTTCCACGGCTCGCGTTATCTTCTCTCCCACAACCGAACCCATAGAGCCCATAATGAACCGTGAATCGGTGACCGAAAATACAATTCTTTTGCCGTCGAGCGTTCCTCTTCCCGTTACACATGCCTCTGAAAGCCCGGTTGAAATCTGATCCTGTTTTAATTTCTCCTCGTAAGTTCTTGGGCCCTTAAAGACCAGTGGGTCAAGAGACTTTAAATTGCTATCGCGCTCTTCAAAACTGCCGCTATCTAAAAGCATAGCGATACGCTCTTGGGCACCAAGGACAAAATGATAATTGCATTTCGGACAGACCTTCATATTTTCCTCAAGTGCCTTATTATAGATGATTTCTCCGCATTCCTCGCATTTGGTCCATAGGCCTTCGGGCATCTCCTTCTTTTTAGAAACTTTTACGATCGTATATTTTGGCTTTCCAAATATTGGCATCCTATTCCAACCTGTTAATCACTAAGCCCGAAAGCGGCTTCGGATAAAAATATGTTGTCTTATGAGGCATCCTCTCGCGACATTGAGCAACCTTCTTTACCTCTTCCAGCAATGGCGGATTTAAGAAAAACGCCGCTCTATTTCTGCCGGCATCCACCCAATCAAAAGCGGTCTTAGGATCCCTTGTAAAGCAAATCGCCTTTTCGGCAGCTTTACCCTTCATTCCAAAGACCTTTTCAAAAATCAAGTTATGTAAAACGACGACATCGAGATTTCTCCAGTGTGTGGAACGCCTCACCTTAATAAGATTGTGCACGACCTTTTTCTTTAATAACAAACAGAGATAATCCTTTCCACCAAGATATGCGCCGAAGACCCGCTTATCCTTAACTCCCATTAAGGCAAACATCCTGCCTTTATTCATAACCTTTATTATATCAAAAAACTCTTTGAGTTTAGCCATATTTTTTCTAAAATCGGACTTGGAGATCCCTTCGACCATTCGGTGAGTAGGTAGAATTGTAAGCCCATTCTTATCTGAGGCAGTGAAATACATCATCACGTAATCATATCTTTTTGAGCCCTTCAGATTTGCTCTGCGCATCAGGTTTTGAAACTCAAGCGCTACTTCATATCTGTGATGTCCATCAGCAATCAGAGCCTGCTTATTCCTCATCAAACGAACCAATTTCTTTATCCTAGTCTTATCCGCCATCCGCCAAGCCTCATGCCTTACCTTTTCAAATTCTATATTTATTATTGGCTTATGCGTCCTCATATAACACTTTAGGATTTGGCTAATTTTATTGCCATCGTCAGAAAAAACCGAAAATATCGGACTTAAATTTGCCCTGGCTTCCTTTATTAATCTAAACCTGTCTTCTTTCGGTCCAGCAAAAGTACGCTCATGCGGGAGAAAACATTTTGGACCCTGTTCTTCTAATTTGGCTAAAGAGATAAAGCCTAACCTTCTCATCCTTTTTCTGTTATAAATATATTCTTGATTATAGGTATATATAGCGGGCGTCTTTTCTTTGAGCAGTATCTCATCTTTAATCCATTGCTCAAAAAATCTTTTTGCTCTTGTATATCTATTGTCGGCCTCGCAATCTTGTGCGTTCGTCTTTCCAAGAATTATTCGGATGAAATTATAAGGATGGCTTCTATAATAACGCGATTGTTGTTGGGAGGTAATTACATCGTAGGGAGGTGTCACAACTTTTGACAGATTGTCTATTTTGTTGCGATTATATAAAATCCCTCTGAACGGTTTAATTATCGCCATCTTTTTATTAAGCCGATGACCATTGCTCCTAAGAAATCAAACAGCAAATCAAATAGGCTTGGGTCTCTATTTTTTACAAATATTTGATGAAATTCATCGCTGGCGCCATATAATGTTGCCAACGCAATGGATAAAATTATAATGAAGCTCTTTGACAACTTCGCTTTTGAACCTACGAAGGCACGTATTAGAAGATAGCTTAAGATGCCGTACTCTACGGCGTGCAAAAACTTATCAAAGAATGGAATCTTTATCTTTGGCGGAATTGGCTGTGGAATCGAGGAAACGATAAAAATTATAACACAATAGATGATAACTGGAAACCAAAATTTAATAAATTTATTTGCTGCATCCGTCACTTAAATAGGTCTTTCAATTTATTCACGAATGTCTTGGATTTAGGGAAAATATCTTCTCCTGATGCCTTTGCAAATCCCTCAAGGAGTCGCTTCTGCTCGGCGTTTAAATTCGTGGGAGTCTCAACGATAATTCGCACATGCTCATCCCCTCTGCCGTGGTCGTGAAGATCAGGTATGCCTTTGCCTTTCAACCTAAAGATCTTTCCGCTTTGAGTTCCGGTTGGAACATTCATTTTGACTTTACCTTCCAAAGTTGGAACATCGATTTCGGTGCCTAAGGCTGCCTGAACTATCGTTATTGGAACTTCGCAAAGTATATCGCTATTGTGACGTTCGAAAATTTCATGGGGCTTTACATAAACGAGGACATATAGGTCTCCGCGCTGACCTCCTCGAAGACCGGCTTCTCCCTCACCGCTTATTCTAAGCCTCATTCCGCTTTCGATTCCAGCGGGAATCTTTACATGTATCTTTCTCTCAACAGCAACTCTGCCTGTACCTTTACATTTCTGACACGGCTTCTCAATGATAGTACCTTCTCCTTCACATCTATCGCAAGTACGCGAAAAGAAAAAACCGAAACCGTGGGAAGTGCTTATCTGACCTGCTCCGCCGCACTTTGGACATCTAGTCCTGCCATGGCTAGGCGCTGCGCCTTCGCCTTTACAAGTCGGACAAATCTCATGTCTGGGTATTATAAAATCTTTTGTTGTTCCAAATGCGGCTTCCTCAAATGCAATCTCTAAATCGTATTGAAGGTCCGAACCGCGACGCCTCCTGCCTCTTCTCGTACCAGTAAATATACCAAAATCTTCAAATATGTTTTCGAATATACTCCCGCTTATTCCTAAATCTTCGAATATACTTGAAAAATCTGCGCCTCTAAATATGTCTTCATAAGTGTAGCGCGAGTCTATTCCTGCATGGCCAAATTGGTCGTATTGGGTGCGCTTCTGCGGGTCGGATAATACAGCGTACGCCTCGGATATCTCCTTAAATCTTTCCTCGGCTTCCTTCTTGTTTGTGGGATTTCTATCGGGATGATATTTTAAGGCGAGTTTTCGATATGTCCTCTTAATGTCCTCAACCGAGGCATTCTTTTCAACGCCTAAAATTTCGTAGTAATCGTGTTTCTCCGCCATAATTATAGTAGTTAATTAATAGGGACAGTCCCTGATTTATTTGTCTTCTTTGTCTTTATCTTCGTCTTCAACTTTGTATTCCGCGTCGATGATGTCGTCTTTCTTACCTTTGTCTTCCTTTTCTTCTTTGCCCTTCTCTTCTCTCTCTTCCGTCGGCTGCGGACCTGCCTTCTTTTGTGATGCGGCCTTGTAAATCTCTTCGGCAAGTTTATGTGAGGCCTTGGTCAAATCCTCCATCCCTCTTTTTATTCTATCTACATTCTTATCCTTGATTGCAGTCTTAAGGTCATTGATTTTGGCCTCGATATCAGCGCGTTCAGCCTGGTTAATCTTATCGCCATAATCCTTAAGCGATTTTTCCGTTACATAAACGAGATTGTCTGCCTGATTGATAGCTTCTACCTCTTCCTTTCTTTTTGTATCCTCAGCTGCAAACTTCTCCGCATCCTTGACCATTTTATCAATCTCTTCTTTAGATAGTTTCTTGGGTGCAGTAATACGTATGGACTGCTCTTTGCCTGTGCCTAAATCCAAGGCTTTTACATGCACAATACCATTTGCATCTATGTCAAACGTAACCTCAATCTGTGGAACGCCACGCGGCGCAGGAGGAATGCCTATCAAATCAAACCTTCCCAGTTCTACGTTGCCTTCTGCATCTGCCATGGGTCGCTCACCCTGGATGACGCGTATAGTCACTGCAGTCTGATTATCCGCAGCAGTGGAAAAGATTTGAGACTTCCTTGTAGGAATAGTGGTATTTCGCTCTATCAATCTTGTGTTCACACCTCCTAAGGTTTCAATACCCAAAGACAACGGAGTGACATCCAAAAGCAGAACATCTTTAACATCTCCCTTTATAATTGCTGCCTGTATGGCTGCTCCCATAGCAACGCACTCCATAGGATCAACTCCGCGCTCGATTTTTCTGCCAAAATAATCTTCAACGAATTTCTGAACAATAGGCATTCTCGTAGGCCCGCCAACCATAATAATCTTATCAACACCCTTTTCTTGAAAGCTAACCCCTTCTTTTTCAAATGCAGCTTGGGCATCTTTTAATGCCTGCTCCAACGGCCCACGACATCTTTCAATTATAGGACTAACCAATTCTTCAAGTTTTGCCCTATTTATCGACATTGTTAAGTGTTTTGGTCCGCTTGCATCTGCGGTGATAAAGGGAAGATTTATATCTGTGGTCAAGGTGCTGGAAAGTTCTACCTTGGCCTTCTCTGCTGCTTCGCGCAGGCGTTGCATTGCCATCTTATCGTTCTTTAAGTCAATTCCGGTTTCGCGTTTAAATTCCTTGGCAATATAATCAATCAGGGTATTATCCATATCCGTTCCGCCAAGCTGGGTATCACCACTGGTAGCCATGACTTTAAAACCACCCTCTTTCCACATCTCCATAATGGTGACATCAAGGGTGCCGCCTCCAAAATCAAATACTAAAATCTTCAGTTCCTTTCCGGTCTTTTCCAGTCCATAGGCAAGGCAGGCTGCTGTGGGTTCATTAATTATGCGCAAAACCTTTAGACCCGCAATCTCGCCCGCATCCTTTGTCGCTGTCCTTTGGTTATCATCGAAATACGCAGGACAGGTAATAACCGCTTCTGTTATCGTGTCGCCCAAATAAGCTTCAGCGTCTTGTTTTATCTTCTGCAATATAAATGCTGATATCTGCTGTGGGGTATATTCTTTTCCATGTGCTTTAAACTTAAAATCTGTCCCCATCTTCCTCTTCGCAGCCATAATCGTCCCTTCGGGATTTATCGCCGCTTGCCGACGGGCAGGTTCGCCTACTAAACGCTGTCCGTCCTTCGTAAACGCAACGTAGGAAGGAAAGGCCTTGCCGCTGGCAACCCCCGCTCCCTCGGCAGATGGAATTATAACGGGTCGCCCCGCTTCCATATATGCTGCCGCTGAATTAGAAGTCCCCAAATCAATTCCGATCACTTTTGCCATTTAATTAAACCTCCTCTTTCTTTTCTTCAGATTTTTTCTTCGCAACTTTTACAACTGCCGGCCTTAAGATTTTACCGTTAAGGCCGTATCCCTTGCGCAACACCTCAACAACCGTATTCTCTGGATATTCATCTGTTTCGATATGCATAACCGCCTCGTGTTTTTCCGGATTAAATGATTCGCCTTTTGGGTCGATCTTGTTTAGGCCCCTTTCCTCGAGCGCCTCTTGAAAATGCTGTCGAATCATCTCAACGCCTTGAAGCAACGTCTTGGAATCATTCGAATTTTTCGCGGAATCGATTGCCCGCTCAAAATCGTCCAATATGTTCAAAAGCCCGACGATCAGGCCTTCGTTTGCGTATTTTATAAAATCGACCTTTTCGCGGTCTAACCTTTTTTTATAATTTTCGAAATCGGCCTGCAAACGCAATAACTTATCGAAATATTCATCCGCCTTTATCGCTTTCTCTTTTAAAGCGTTCAACTCATCTTCAGGAATTTTTATCTTCTTCTTATGTGTCGACTCTGGCTCTTTTCCTAACGGTGTGCCTTCCAACTTTAAACTCCTATTCGCCCAACCTGGCCAATGATCGGCTGAAGATTTGGCCTACATATTCGATTACTGAAACTACCTTGGAATAATCCATACGTGTAGGCCCAATTAGCCCGATGCCACCGATGTTTTCTTCGCCTATTTTATAATTGGAGACGACAATGCTGCATTCCCTGATATCCTCATAGGGATTCTCTGAACCTATATGAATCTTAACCACATTTTCTTCCAAATCCTCATCCAAGATATCCAAAATCTCATCCTCATCTTCAAGCGCCTTTAAGATGGCCTTGATTTTTTCGGTATTTCTAAATTCCGGCTGCTCAATTATGTGATGAGTTCCGTCCAATAATATCTTTTCATTTTTTTCCTCCAGAAGACGCGATAAATTCAAAATATCAATCGCCTGTTTAAATAGGTGATGAAAGGGATCGTTTTCGCTTAAAATCTTGCCCAAAAGATGGTCCTTTATCTCGCTTAACGGCAGGCCTAAAAGTTCTTCGTTTAAAAATTTCGATATGCGCGATAGTTCCCTTTCTTCAATATTTTCCTGCAATTCAAAAATCGAGTGTTTGACAACGCCTTGCGCTGTAAATAAAAGGGCGTGGATTTTGGCGGCAGAAGTTGATATTAACTCAAGCCGTTTAAAAGTGCGTTTCTTCGCTCTTGGAAAACTTATCAAAGAGGTCTGTTTTGTTAGAGTAGAAATTGCTCTCGCAGTCCTTCTTATAATATCTTCTAACTCATCTAAATCTTGGGTAAGGTTTTTTTCTATAAATTCCCTTTCCTCTTCGGTAAGATGTTTTAATTCCATTAGAGTATCAACATAGTATCTGTAACCCTTATCGGTGGGAACCCTGCCAGCAGAGGTATGCGGATGCGCAATATAACCCAATTTTTCTAATTCTACCATGACATTTCTTATAGTAGCAGGACTTAATCCTATCCTGTATTTTTTAGATACCGTAAAAGAGCCGACCGGCGTAGCAGTAGAGACATAGGAATCTATTACAGTCTCTAAAATTTTGTTTCTCCTTGAAATTGCGTCAGTTACAACCATTTTTATTCTCCATTTTAGCACTCTAATTCCTAGAGTGCTAATTAAATTTTAGCACAAAAGCCTTTCTTGTCAAGGATATTCTTAAGCCGTAAGGGGACTTCAACCTCAAAATATATTTCTTGTTCCCTAAACTCCTTTTTAATTATATGGCCTTCTTTATAAATTTGGTTTATCAACTTCGCTTCCGATTGCGGCAACAACGCCTTTACATAAACAAGCCCGGCGGATAAAATCATCGCAACCCGCTCAACCAGCCGATTTAGATTTTCCTTTTTTAACGCTGAAATCGGAATGCCGTTTTCAAAATCCTTTTTGAAGCGCTCAATTATACTCGCATCGGTAATCTTATCGATTTTGTTCAGGGCAATAATCATCGGTTTATTATCGGCATCTAACTCTTTTAACACCCGGTGAACTGCTTCGTCCTGCTCATATAACAAAGGGTGGCTTATGTCGAGGATATGGATCAATACATCAGCCTCCGCAACCTCTTCGAGCGTGGCTTTAAATGCTTCGATTAGACGATGCGGCAATTTATAAAGAAAGCCGACCGTGTCAACAAAAAGGACCTTTTGATTATTCGGCAAGACGAATCTGCGCGCCGTGGGATCCAGCGTAGAGAACAATCTATCTTCGCAAATCGCATCGGAATTGGTCAAAGAATTTAAAAGCGTTGACTTGCCGGCATTGGTGTATCCTATTATCGCAACCGTCGCTAAATCGCTTTCGTGCCTTTTTCGTCTGAGTTCGTCCCTGCGCAAATGAATCTTCCTCAGATCATCTTTTAACTTCGAGATTCTATTTCTTATCCTGCGCCTGTCCATTTCAAGCTTCTGCTCACCAGGGCCTCGCGTGCCGATCCCGCCGCCCAAGCGCGATAGCATAGTCCCTTTTCCCATAAGCCGCGGAAGAAGATATTCCAGCTGCGCTAATTCAACCTGAACTTTTCCTTCGGTGGAATGCGCCCTCTGCACAAAGATATCCAGAATTAGCTGCGTTCTGTCTATCACTTTTATCCCTACAATATCCTCAAGATTTCGCTGTTGTGCGGATGATAAATCCTCGCTGAAAATAACTACATCAGCGCCCTTCTTTGAACAAGCATTTGATATCTCCTCGGCCTTGCCCTTGCCGATGAAATATCCTGGCGATGGCTTATCTCTAACGCAAGTCATCGAATCCAATATTAAAAGCCCCGAGGATTTAACGAGTTCCTTTAATTCCGAAGCGATGTCCTCTAAGCGCCAGGCATTCTTATATTTTCTATCGTGAAAATCTACAGAAACTAAGACAGCCTTTTCCATATTCCTTTCGCTATTTCCTCTGGTTTAGAATCTTCTTCGACTATAATCCAATCTATCTTCTTATCTTTCCTAAACCAAGTAAGCTGCCGTTTCGCATAACGACGAGTGTTACGTTTAACAAGCCTCTTTGCCTCATCAAAACCATATTCGCCTTTCAGAAACCCAAAAACCTCTTTATACCCAAGCGCCTGGGACGCGGTCAGGCTTAAGTTTCGGCCCATCAAACGCCTCGCTTCGTCAACAAGCCCTGTTTCAAACATCGCATCGACCCTTTCATCTATCTTTTTATATAGCGCTTGTCTGTCCATATCTAATCCGAACATCTTTATTTTGTAGTTCTCGCTTAAACCATGTGTCCGGTTTTTCAGCATTGAGATGGGCGCTTTCGCCTTTTCGTAAACCTCCAATGCTCGGAGTATCCGACGCAAATCATTCGGGTGAACTTTCAATGCCGTCTCGCTGTCTACATCTTTTAATCTCTTATACAGAACCTCAGCGCCAAATTCATCTGCCTCTGCCTTTAATCTGGCCCTCAACTCTCTATCGCTTGAGGGACCTTCAAATATTCCATCTATCAGGACTTTGACATATAAACCGCTTCCGCCGACAAATAGCGGGCTTTTGCTCTTGGCTAGAATTTCTTTCATCGCTTTAACCGCCAACTCCCGGAAAAGTGCCGCTGAAAATTCCTCCGATGGTTCAATTATGTTTATCATGTGATGCAAAACGGCATCGAGCAGAACTTTTGCCGGTTTAGAGGTAGCGATATCCATTCCTTTGTAAACCTGCATAGAATCGCAAGAGATGATTTCGCAGTTTAACAATTTCGCAAGTTCGACAGAAACCTCAGTTTTGCCTATAGCGGTGGGACCGACGAGAAAAATTAATCTTTCAGCCATAAGTTAAGCTATCTTTTCTTTAAGGGAGGATATTCGTTGGCAAACCTTCGGACTGTAAGCGTTTCGCCAATTCTTCCGCCTCCTCCCGGCTGTTTAGCCTTCCGACACGAACTTTGTAAAAATCCCTATCTTCACTTTCCGCCTTCAAAATAGAGGCATCATAACCTTTTCTGATTAACTCGTCGCATAATTTCAGCGCGTTTGCCTTTTTATTGAAAGACCCTACCTGGACCGTAAAATATAAGACCTCTTCGCTCAATGCCTGTGCCGCCAATTGCGCTTCAAAACTTAACGGGTATTCATTTCTCACTTTTTGATAATAATTTCTTGCTGTCTGCCATTTGCCGTCTTTCTGGGCGCATTTCGCTAACTTAAAATATGCTTGTGCGGCGCTTTCGGATTTTGGGTATTTCGCAATGTATTCCTCATATGATTCGCTCGCATTTTGATAATCTGCGTTTAAATAATAGCTATCTGCAAAGCCAAGTTGGGCAAGCGGTGCGTAAACGCTTTTAGGATACATCTTAAGTAACAATTGTAAGTTCTGTCTCGCCGCTTCGTATTTGCCCAACTTATTTAGGCTTGTCCCCAATATATAATATATTTTATCCTGTTCCTTTGTCGTCGAAGATAAAAGCCGTCCCGCTTCATGCGCGGCGTTTTCGTAGTCTCCATTTACAAAGTATTCATCCACAGTTGCCGCATCAGCTTTGCTAAATAACTGCGGACAAAATAAGAGCAGAATCAGAGTCAGCCCGCCTATGAGAGTATGCCCCCTAATCCCTTTAACCTTCGCTTTTGCTAACTTTCCTATCAGATCGTCGTTGCCTTTTAAAACGACTTTTATGTTCTGCCTATTTCTGCCGATTAATTTACCTTTGTCTTTGCGACATCTGCCTTCGACTAGCACCTCAGTTTCACACCCTAAAAATTCCTTCTCTTTTTTGGATGAAATTCTCTCCTGTAAATCCAAAAGGATTCGATTTCGTTCCTCCTTAATATTCTTAGGAACGTCGTCCTTAAATTCGCTCGATTTAGCTGGTGGACGTGGGGAATACTTAAATATAAACGCTGAGTTAAATTCTATCTCCTCCATCAATTCCTTTGTAGCATTAAAATTGTCTTCTGCCTCACCGGGGTATCCAACAATGACGTCCGTCGTTATGGCACAATCGGGCACATATTTTCTAAGCAAGTCCACCTTTCGCATAAATTCACCTGCCGTGTAACCCCTATTTATAGATTTTAAGATTTTATCTGAGCCGGATTGTAAAGGAAGATGTAAATGTTCGCAAACTTTCGGCAGGTCCTGCATCGTCTTGAATAAATCTTCTCCCGCATCTTTCGGATGGCTCGTTATAAATCTTATTCTCTCGATCCCATCGATCTTGTTTACCTTCTCAAGCAAATGAACGAATGGGGACGTTCCCTTTGGGGACACCCCGCTTTGTTGCGGCCCCTTCAGGGACTGCCCCCGAAAGGGACTGTCCCTATAGGAATTCACATTTTGCCCCAAAAGCGTGACTTCCTTATACCCATCCTCGGACAAACATTTGACCTCATTTAAAACTTCGTTTGACGGCCTGCTGATTTCTCTTCCCCTTACATACGGAACGATACAATACGAACAAAAATTATTGCATCCTTCCATTATCGTAACAAATGCCGAGACGCCCTTTTTATGGTAAGCGATATTCCTTATTTCGGGACGGTTCTCTTTATCAACGGCAACCAGGGACTGTCCCCGCAGGGCGCAGGGGACTGTCCCCACAGGGCGGAGGGGACTGTCCCTATAATTTATTCTTTCTATAATCTCCGGTATTTCGTAAATATTCGCTGGCCCACAAATAAAATTGATGTGTGGTAATTTTTCAAACAGCTCTTCCCTGTATGCCTTAGCCATACAACCCACAACGCCAATTATAGTACGAGGCCGCTTGGTTTTCAATTTTTTTAGCGCCCCTATATTGCTCATCGCCCTGTCTTCTGCGTGCTTTCTCACTGAGCAGGTATTAAAGAGCACGACATCCGCTTCTTCCGGCGAATCGGATAAAGTATACCCCTTCTGAAGGAGTATACCAATAATTTCCTCCGAATCCCTGTCATTCATTTGACAACCAAGGTACGGATGTAGACTTTTTTGGGCAAATTTTTATAAGCTTTTGATTCTTTTGACATTGCGATTTTCTTTCCGTTTCTGAAAACAAAAAATTAAAGGGGGCAAAAAGAGAAAAAGAAATTCTTTTCGGGGGCAAAGCACCGCCAATGGCGGGGGCGATTTTGATGTTTTTGCGTCTTGCCGTCGGCAAGCCGCCGCATCAGCTCCCTAGCTGCTGCCAAAAAGCAGCCGGAAAGAAAAATCCTCCACCCGCCCGAAATAGGCTTCGCCTATTCCCCCTGAAGAAATAAGTTGACTATTACTGTCTATTACTGTAAACTGCGAATGTTATGAATAAGAGATATAACATTACACATGCCGCAAAGGAATTAGGTGTAGCTCGCCAGACGCTTTATAACTGGATTGAAAAGGGGTGGATAAAACCGAAGAAAGATTATCGTAATTATCCTGTTTTTACTATTGATGATATCAAAAAAATCAAAAAATGGCAGGTTACCTTGAATGAGTGAAACTACTAATCAGAATATAGGTCAATTAAAAGAATTGTTTCTGAGGGCACGTATTATAAAAAACGAACAAAAACTTTGGGTAGCAATTGGTCAAAAACATAAATGGAATCCAGTTCACAGGGATTCACTTTTAAAGTATCTCAATTGTCTGGACCCGTTATTCGAGAAAGCAAAGTCCACATCAGAGTTTGAGTTTATATGTACGCTCCTAAGAGTCGAGGGAATTAAATCGGCGGGATGGGATCCTTGGGAAAATACTGTTGATGTTTTTGATAACATATACAGATTAGCCAATAGAGTCAGAGACTATAAAAAACAAACCTATTTATCACTTTGGTTGTATGGTCATATTATTGAAGCATCTGAACCTTATGATATGGTTGCAAATCTTATAAATATAATAGAGGGACAACGATATCGCATGCGGAATTTCCCTGATATTGTTGGCAAAGGTAATTATTCTAGACCACAAAGTCCATCTGAAAAAATTCGCTTCCTCACTGAAAAAGCAAAAGCAATTAATATGACAAATTCAATGGTGCCTTTTCAAGATGTTTTTGATCGCGAGCTAAGGAATGCCATTTTTCATTCAGACTATTCGCTATATGGCGGTGACTTGCGATTAACAGGTGCCAAGTTAGGTGTTAAGATGGTGTATACGCACGATGAGCTACTGAGCTTTCATTAAATAATGGATACGCATTATGGCCACGATAAGTCCGACGCGTGAATACACGACCGTAAGAGCTTTTGGGAACGCCGGAGCCTTCCAAGCGGCCGATCAAGGAGTTGTCTAAGATGTTCAAGG
>JBDRDF010000040.1:0-30530 GCA_043821025.1 Candidatus Omnitrophota bacterium | reverse complement strand
CTTAAAAAAACTGAATTTCCCTGGATGTATGAAGTCTCTAAATGTGCTCCTCAAGAAGCCTTAAGAGATCTGGACAGGGCTTATGAGAATTTCTTCAGGAGAGTGAAGAATGGAGAAGGCCCTGGATTCCCGAAGTTTAAGAAGAAAGGAATTAATGACCATTTCAGGCTGACAGGTTCTATCCATATTTTTCTTAAGGCTATTCAGTTGCCAAGACTGGGAAAGATAAGGAGCAAAGAAGAGACAAGGGTCAAAGGCAAGCTCTTGTCTGCGACTGTTCGTCGAATTGCTGATCGCTGGTTTGTTTCCTTGAGCGTTGAGTGTGAAGTAGTTGAACCTAAAGAGATAAGAGGAGAAGTGGTAGGTATAGACAGGGGGCTGGAGAAATTTGCTTGTGTTTCAGATGGCTCAATTTTTTATGCCCCCAAACCCTTGAACAAGCTATTAAAGAAACTTCAACGTCTTTCAAGATCTCACAGTCGTAAGGTAAAAGGAAGTAGCAACAGACGAAAGTCTGCGATAAACTTAAGCAGGTTCCATTATCGCATTTCCAACATCCGTAAGGACTTCATTCATAAACTCAGCACAGATCTTGCGAAAACCAAGCAGGTTCTCTGTGTAGAGAGCTTAAATGCAAAAGGGATGATGCAGAATCGCTATCTTGCAAGAAGCATCAGTGACGTAGCCTGGGGAGAGTTTGTTAGGCAACTTGAGTATAAGTGCAGTTGGTATGGAAGTCATCTAATTAAGGCGCCTGTCAGGTTTCCCTCAAGCAGGATGTGTAGTCGCTGTGGACATATCAATCCTTCACTCCTATTGTCTCAAAGAACCTTTCAATGCGAAGAATGTCAAATGGAATGTGATCGAGACATCAATGCAGCAAAAAACCTCGAAAGATACGGCTTAACTACCGTAAGTTCTACGGGAATTGACGCCTGTGGAGAGGCAGTGCAACAAGGCTCCTCTGTGAAGCAGGAAGAAAACGCTGTTTATCCCAGTGGGATAAATGGGTAAGTTTTTTGGAACGGTTTTACATAATATAAACAAATTATGATCTTGACGAAGGAGGCGGTATGATATATAGTAATACCAAAAGAGGTAAAGAGATGAGCAAGAGCAAAATAGCAATTACAATCGACCAAGGTATTGTTGTGAAGATTGACCATTTTATCAAAAGGCACGTATTCGCGAACCGCAGCCGCGCGATACAGGAAGCAGTCGAGGAGAAGCTCGAGCGTATGGAGCGCGGAAGATTGGCGAGGGAATGCGCGAAGCTCGATCCCAAGTTCGAAAAAGCTTTGGCCGAAGAGGGTCTCTCAGGGGAGCTTGAAAAATGGCCGGAATATTAAGGGGAGAGATCCGTTGGGCGGATTTAAATCCGGCGCGAGGCCGTGAGATCGCGGGTAAAAGGCCGGTTCTTATAATAAGCAACGATGTCTTTAACGACCGTTCCGGCACCGTAATCGCAATGGCGATTACAAGCCATGAACCGCGCGCAGGATTTCCGTTGACTCTTGAGTTGGGCTCAAAAAGACTTCCAAAGCGTTCATGGGTTAAGATAAGCCAGGTCCGCACCTTATCTGCTGAGAGGATACGAGAGAAGGTGGGCTTAGCTTCCCCGGAAGAAATAAACCAAATCGTTGAAGGTTTAAGTGAAATAATAGGGTGACAATCAGGTTGACCGACAGAGCGGCCTCCGGTAGAAAATGCCATAAAAAGCGAATTCGTATATTATATGTTATGTTTAAAAATATATAAAGCAAAAGGAGAACTAAAATGACAGTCCCACAAAAAACTATTTACATCAATTTTTTTGAAGAAATTAATCCTCAACGTGTTTTCCAATTTATAAATTTCTGCACTCAAATTTTTCAGCAACATCGGCCAGATATTCTCCAAATCAATATTGCCTCGCCCGGTGGTAGTGTTGCTGTCGGCATGATTCTTCATAATTATCTGAAATCTCTTCCTTGTAAGCTCGTTATGCATAATATTGGCTCTGTTGATTCAATTGCTACAATCATCTTCTTGTCTGGCGAAGAACGATACGCCAATCCTAATTCATCCTTTTTATTCCACGGCATTGTAACTAACTTCCCTGCCCAAACATCCATGACGATGTTCCAATTAAAAGAACGCCTAAGCGGTCTCGAAGTTGACCAAAATAAAATATCAAATACAATTACAGAACTCACAAAAATCTCTAAATCTGAACTTGATGATTTGTTCTTGCAAGGGGAAGTCAAATCCCCAGAATTTGCTCTTGAAAAAGGGTTCATCCATGAAATAAAAGAAATGAAACTTCCGAAAGATGCAATCGTTTTCAGTTTTGCTTGAAGTTCCTTGTGTATAGCTTTGCGGTGAAATGTAACCTATTTCACGCATCCATTGTGGAGTAATACCAATGTTCATTATAATACCTCCAAACATAACAAGGCAATGCACTGGATGGCTGATAGCCACCAGTGATTTTTAGCGTTAGAACAAAAAAATAATAAAATAATATGAATGGTTCAAGTGAACTTACATTAGTAGAAATATTATCTGCATGGCTTGCTCCAATTATAGCTTTAGTGGGTCTTTTTTATGGGGGCATTCAATGCTATATAAATAGAAAAAGGTTGAAAAATGATTACTTCAATAGGCGCGTTGAAATATATGAATCAATAACCAAACATATTGCTACCATGCTAATTGAGGGAGATCCTCCACAGGGATCAGAAATACAATTTTTGAGAGCAACCAAGAACTCTTATTTTATCTTCGGTGAAGATATTAAGGAATTCAATAACCAAATATATAAGAAAACTATTACACTTCAAAATTTATGCAGTATGAGCAAAACTCTAATTAACGAAGGACTAAAAAATAATCTCGACCAGCAACAAGAAATTAAGAACTGGTTCAAGAAAGAACTTAATTCTATTGAGAAAAAATTCAAAAAATATCTAAAATTATAAGTTCTAACAACGTGCTACAGCGAATGTGACTGTTGGCGCGGTTCCAGTAGTTGAGATTGGTTGATAGAAGGAGAAAATGAATAAAATAAAAGAAATTATTGCAGAACACGCAGGATTTTTTGTTATTGCTTCTTTAGGACTTATTCTTCTTACTCTTGTACTGGTTTTACCTGAGACTATTGAGAAAAAATTTTTTCCAAAAAAATACTGGTCTGAAAAAATTGAATATTTGGAGAATAAAATTGAAAAATTAGAATATGAAATAAAAAATGTCCGTATTGACCTTACAGAAGAAATAATGAAAACCCCCTTAGAAATCTCACGATTCGATGATGAAAAAAGTATGGAATTGATGGAAGAATCACAGCGAGCTCTAATAAAAATAAATGAGGAGCAGTTAGACTTGTTAGAAAAATCATTAGATGATAAGACAAAACAATTACAAGAAGCAAAATCAGAGTCAGCAAAATTTAAATAAACATTAGGAAATTTCTAACAACGCACTGCACCTGACTGTTACCCGCCCCCTTTCGGCGTCGGGTACCAGCAGGTGAGTTTAAATGTTAGATGAGAGAAATTAATGCCAATTCCTGATCCTGACAGGATATGGCCGAACTGGGTGTTTATGCAAAGTATAAAATTCCAGTAATCGAGGAGTGGCTACGCTGGAAAGAGAAGGAAGAAAAGAATTTCGTTAAATAACTGCCGATGGAATGCAGAGGGACGCTATGGGTGACGTAAATCCGAAAGCTTTCGTTTCCTATTCTTGGGATGATGATAATCACAAAAAGTGGGTTGCACAACTGGCAACTCGCCTACGTTCTGATGCTGTGGAGGTTATATTGGATCAGTGGCATGCGGTGCCTGGTGATCAACTTCCCGAATTTATGGAACGGGAAATTCGGGAGAACGATTACGTATTGATTATATGTACCCCAAATTACAAACAAAAGTCAGATAACAGAAATGGCGGCGTTGGCTACGAGGGAGATATAATAACAGGGGAGATTTTTTCTAAGGGCAATCATAGAAAGTTCATTCCGATTCTTGCGCGTGGAACATGGAAGGATGCCGCACCTTCATGGCTTAAAGGGAAATACTTCATTGATCTCAGCGCAGTCCATTTTGAGCAAGGATACAATGATTTATTAACCACTCTTCGAGGTACACGCCCAAAGGCACCACCTATGGAGAAAAAAGCAACCGACACAAAGAACCATGCTCCATTTGCTGAACCACAGCGAACCATGCCTGATGACCCTATCAAAATTCTCGGGGTCATTGCAGATGAGGTCACACAACCTCGATTAGATGGAACACGTGGGTCGGGATTATATAGGGTTCCATTTCGTCTTTCACGTTCTCCCTCCTCACTATGGCGGCAGCTCTTTCTGAAAGCGTGGGATTTTCCACCCAGATTTACAACAATGCATCGACCGGGCATTGCGAGTGTTTCCAGCGATAAGATTATTTTAGATGGTACAACTATTGAAGAGGTAGAGGAATGTCACAGAGATACACTTGTACTTTGTGTCAACGTAGCTAATGATGAAGAAAAGAAGGTTATCGCAAAACAAAAACTGATAGAGGAGCAAAAAAGACAACAATCAGCGGAACACAAATCAAGAATTGAGGACATATCAAAGCGAATAAAATTTGATTAAACATCTAACATGCAAATCCAGCGGACGGAGAATAAGCGTGGCGCGATTTTTTAACAAAAGTAGTTGCACCCGCCGCTGATTTAGGTTGTTATCTCGTTTCCCTCTCTTTTTGAGAGAAGAATTTTTTTGAAAATTTTTGAAAGAAAATCCCGCCATTTTTCGTCTACCAGATTAGAAAAGAACACTTGACAAGGAGGCAGGGGTATGTCATACTTTAGTATGAAAAAAGTATTACCAAAGGAGGTAAAAAGAAATGCCTTCTCAAACCGTAAAGGTGGCGATAAGCATGCCGAAAAGGAGTTTTAAGGCCCTTGAGGGAATCAGGCATAAGCTCAGCGTCTCCCGGAGTGCGTTGATAGATGAAGCTGTACGTTATTGGCTAGAATCCAAAAAGCGCCAACAGCTGGTCGATAGGTATGAAAAGGGTTATATTGAAAAGCCGGAAGATGTTCACCACGTAAAAGGGCTTCAAGTCATTCAATTTGATGCCCTAAGCAAAGAGGAATGGAAATGAAGCGGGGCGAGGTCTGGTGGACAGATTTACCGAAGCCCTTGGGCAGAAGGCCGGTAGTATTGCTTTCGCGGGATGAGGCCTACAGGGTGCGCAGCGCCGTGACGGTTGCTGAAATTACAACCACTGTCAGGAATATTCCTGTGGAAGTGCCGCTGGGCAGGGAAGACGGTTTGCCGAAAGCATGCGTGGCGAATCTGGATACGATAATCACAATAAGCAAAGATTTATTGAAAGAACGCCTCTGCGTTCTGAACTCCGATAAGATTGAGGCAGTAGATAATTCAATAAAATTTGCTCTGGATCTGGATTGATATTGATTAGAGATTCCTACCAACCATATACCTATCTTTATATTTGACACAGCTTTTTGATATGATATAATTAGGGTTTACATAAGGAGATACAAATGTTAAGGAGCGAAAGAGTAAAAAAAGGCTTAGAAAGGATGCCCCATAGAGCACTGTTCTATGCGACGGGCCTTTCGAAAGGAGAGCTTAATAAACCTTTTATTGGCATTGCCTCAAGTTTTACCGATCTTATTCCGGGGCATACCCATATGAGAACCCTTGAAAGAAGGATAGAGCATGGCATCTATTCTGGGGGCGGCACGGCATTTCTATTTGGTATCCCCGGAATCTGCGACGGCATTGCGATGGGTCACAAAGGGATGAGGTGTTCCCTTCCATCGCGGGAGTTAATAGCCGATATTATTGAGATGATTGTTACAGCCCACGCGCTTGACGGATTAATTTGTCTAACTAACTGCGATAAGATTACCCCTGGGATGCTTATGGCGTTAGGTCGGCTTGATATCCCCGGGATCATCGTTACAGGGGGACCTATGCTTTCTGGGCGCTCCAAGATGCGCAGGCTTTCTTTAGTCAAAGATACTTTTGAGGCGGTCGGTAGATATAAGGCGGGCGAGATTACGAAAGAGGAATTAGATGAGTTGGAATGTAACGCCTGTCCGGGGCCGGGCTCTTGCCAAGGGCTTTATACTGCGAATACAATGAACTGCATATCCGAGGCGCTAGGGCTTTCGTTGCCGGGTGGCGGAACCGCCTTGGCAATTTCTGCAAAACGCGAAAGGATTGCTTTTGAAAGCGGCGAACGCGTTGTTGAATTAGTTAGAAAAAATATAACGCCGCGAAAGATTTTGAGTAAGAAGGCATTTGAAAATGCAATTCGCGTCGATATGGCACTTGGCGGTTCAACGAATACCGTTTTGCATTTGACCGCGATTGCCAATGAGGTTGGTATTAAGTTGCCGCTCGAATTATTTGACAGGATAAGCAAAAATACTCCTCACATATCGGATATTCTACCAGGTGGAAATTATTTTATGGAGGACTTGGAATTCGCAGGGGGTATCCCCGCTGTCTTAAAACGATTGAAGCCGAAATTAAATAATTGCCCGACTGCGATCGGCAAATCTATTTATGAAATTGCAGATTCTGCCCGCATAGATGACGAAGAGATCATTCGGCCTCTTAATAGGCCTTATCATAAAGAAGGTGGAATCGCTGTCTTAAAAGGAAATCTCTGTCCGGACGGTGCGGTTGTTAAACAGACAGCGGTTCAAGAAAGGATGAAGCACTTAGTTGGCAGGGCTAAGACATTCGACTCCGAAGAAGATGCTATGAAAAATATCATGGGCGGTAAAATTAAGAAGGGAGATTGCGTCGTCATACGATATGAAGGGCCGAAAGGCGGACCCGGAATGCGGGAGATGCTATCGCCAACCGCTGCGATTGTCGGAATGGGGTTGGCCGATAAGGTTACTTTGATTACCGACGGAAGATTTTCAGGCGGGACTCAAGGGCCCTGTATTGGGCATATCTCTCCCGAAGCCGCAGTGGGCGGACCTATTGCGGTCATCAAAAATGGAGATACGATTGAAATAGATATTCCAAAGAGGAGATTGGAATTGAAGATATCGAAGACAAAGATGGATAGGAGATTAAAGAATTGGAAATCGCCTCGCCCTAAAGTAACTACCGGATATTTGGCGCGGTATGCGAGGTTAGTTACATCTGCAAATACGGGTGCAATTTTAAAAAATGAGTAGAAGATAATATGACTACTAAAATGACAGGCGCGCAAATTTTAGTTGAGTCGCTTAAAAAGGAAGGGGTTGAAGTTGCGTTTGGGATTCCCGGCGGAGCGGTCCTGCCGCTTTTTGACGTACTCTACGATGCCCCGATAAGATTTATACTCACAAGGCATGAACAAGGAGCTGCTCACGCAGCCGATGGTTATGCTCGCGCGACGGGAAAAGTCGGAGTCTGTATCGCGACCTCTGGGCCGGGTGCGACAAATTTAGTTACTGGAATTGCAACAGCATATATGGATTCGATTCCCATCGTCGCTATTACAGGACAGGTCAAGACATTCTTGATTGGTAACGATGCCTTTCAGGAAGCGGATGTTACAGGCGTTACGCGCCCGATTACGAAACATAATTATTTGGTGAAAGACGTCGGGGACTTAGCGCGGATAGTCAAAGAGGCATTTCATATTGCGTCGACTGGAAGGCCTGGGCCTGTTTTGATAGATTTTCCCGCCGATGTTTCTATGGCTGAGGCCGAATTTCATTATCCAAAGGAGATGCAAATTCGAGGATATAAACCGACTTATTGCGGACATCCGGGTCAGATTAAAAGGGCAGTTAAGGCAATAGCTGACTCGAAGCGCCCGGTTATCTATGCAGGTGGTGGAGTTATACTTTCAGGCGGTTCGCATCTGTTAAAGGAATTGGCGATAAAAATTCAAGCACCCGTTACGATGACATTATTGGGATTGGGTTCGTTTCCTGGAACTCACGAACTGTCTTTGGGGATGTTGGGCATGCACGGTACCGCCTATGCAAATTATGCGATACAGAATTCCGATTTAATTATCGCTATCGGCGCGCGCTTCGACGATAGGGTTACGGGTAAAATCGATGAATTTGCGCCTCACGCGAAAATCATCCATATCGATATTGACCCTGCGGCTATATCTAAAAATGTTGAAGTCGATATCCCAATCGTCGGCGACGTTAAAAATGTACTGACACAGTTATTGAAGATCGTCCACAAGCCGGATACAAAGGAATGGCTTGAGAAAGTTAAACAATGGAGAGAAAAGCACCCCTTGGAATATAAGAATGACAATAAACTAAGACCGCAATACGTCATTCAGCAAATTTATGAGGCGACGAAGGGAGAAGCGATTATTGCGACCGATGTCGGTCAAAATCAGATGTGGGCCGCGCAGTGGTACACTTATACACGTCCACGTTCTTTTATCTCAAGCGGCGGATTAGGCACGATGGGATTTGGTTTACCAGCTGCAATCGGCGCTAAAGTCGGAAAGCCCGACGAACAGGTCTTCGTTATCGCTGGCGATGGCTCGTTTCAGATGAACATTCAGGAATTGGCGACAGCGGTTATAAATGGCATCCATGTAAAGGTCGCGATTTTGAACAACTCTTATCTGGGAATGGTCCGCCAGTGGCAGGAATTATTCTATAAGAAGAGATATTCGTATACGCATCTTGTCAATCCAGATTTTGTTAAAATCGCAGAGGCATATGGTGCTGTCGGCATAAGGGTTACCGAAAGGCAAGAGGTTCGTCCAGCGATTGAGAAGGCATTACATACGAAGAATGTCGTAGTTATGGATTTCATCGTTGAGGAAGAAGAGAACGTCTTTCCGATGGTTCCGGTCGGCAAGGCGATAGACCAGATGATTGGAAGCATGGCATGAAGCACACGATATCGGTTTTAGTCGAAAATCATCCTGGAGTACTGGCACGTGTCTCGGGTTTGTTCTCCGCGCGGGGTTTTAATATAGATTCGCTCGCAGTCGGAGAGACGGAAGACCCAACGGTCTCGAGGATGACCATCGTCGTCGAGGGTGATGAACGGACCTTGGAACAGGTTAAAAAACAATTGAACAAATTAATAGACGTCATAACAATTCAAGATTTAACCCAAAAGGATTTTTTGGACCGCGAGCTGATTTTAATAAAGGTCAAAGTTACGCCTAAGGACCGCGCTCAGATTATAGAGATCGCCGAGACCCTAAAGGCGAATATCGCCGATGTAGGAATGCATACGATAACGATAGAAGGAATAGGCGAATCAGCCAAGATAGATACCATGATCGAGTTATTAAAGCCATTCGGAATTAAGGAGATCGTTCGCACGGGAAGGATTGCGATGGCAAAGGATTCAAAAGTTGAAGGAGAAAAATAATGGCTAAAATTTATTACGATGACGATGCGGATTTAACTTTGTTGAAAGGCAAAACGATAGCGATCATTGGATATGGAATTCAGGGCCGAGGACAGGCTTTGTGTTTGCGCGATTCAGGTTGTAACGTAGTTATTGCGGAACTCGAAGGCACGCCTAACTACGAGCAGGCAAAAAAAGATGGTTTTAATCCTGTCTCAGCGGCTGAAGCGGCTAAGATTGGAGATATAATTCAGATTTTGACGCAGGACCATGTCCAAGCAAAGGTTTACCGAGAATCGATAAAGCCGAATTTAAAGAAAGGCAAGGCGTTATGTTTTTCCCATGGCTTTAATATCCATTTTAAGCAGATAAAACCACCTAAGACCGTGGATGTGTTTATGATTGCGCCGAAAGGCCCGGGTGCCTTAGTCAGGAAGATGTATGAAGAAGGAAAAGGCGTTCCTTCGTTAGTAGCGGTGTTCCAAGATGCAACAGGAAATGCTTTAAAGTTAGCATTAGCTTACGCTAAAGCCCTAGGCGCAACCAAAGCAGGGGTTATTGAGACTACGTTTAAAGAGGAGACGGAAACCGACCTATTTGGCGAGCAAACAGTTTTATGCGGTGGCGTATCCGAATTGATAAAAGCAGGATTTGATACATTGGTTGAGGCAGGGTACCAACCAGAGATAGCATATTTTGAGGTATTGCATGAGTTGAAGCTTATCACAGATTTAATTCAGGAGACGGGCATCAGTGGGATGAGGCGTAGAGTTTCTAATACCGCTTGTTACGGAGATTTGACTAGAGGCAAAAGGATAATTTCAGAGAAGACAAGGAAAGAGATGAAGAAAATTTTAAAGGAGATACAGAAAGGCAGATTCGCCAGAGAGTGGATAAGAGAGAATGAAGAGGGCAGGCCCAATTTCAATAGATTGTTGAAGGAGGGCGATGAACATCCTATAGAGAAAGTTGGCCAGCAACTTCGCGAGATGATGCCGTGGATGCGCAAGTAAATAGGGGGGTCCGTTTCTCAAAGTGCCAGATCTCAAGTTTGAGAAGTGGCTCCACAAGAAACGGACCCAAGGACGAAAATGGAAAAGATAATAATTTTTGATACGACATTAAGGGACGGTGAGCAGTCACCAGGCGCAAGCCTTGAGGCACACGAGAAACTGGAGATCGCAAAGCAGCTCCTTCGATTGAATGTGGATATAATCGAGGCGGGGTTTCCTGTCTCTTCTCCGGGCGATTTTGAGGCGGTAAAATTGATTGCTCAAAGGATAAAGGGCCCGACTATTTGTGGGCTTGCCAGATGCATAAAGAAAGATATCGATACAGCGAAGAACGCATTGAAGCCGGCGAAGAAAAAGAGGATCCATCTCTTCTTGGCGACGTCCAAGATTCATATGAGATATAAATTAAGAAAGGCAGAAGATGAGATTGTTAGGCTCGCGGTCGAAAGCGTTAAATACGCACGTCGTTTTACTGACGATGTGGAATTCTCGCCGGAGGACGCGACGAGAAGCGAAGTTGAATTTTTGTATCGTGTGATAGAGGAAGTGATTAACGCCGGCGCTACTACGGTCAATATTCCTGATACCGTTGGATATGCGATACCAGAGGAATTCGGCGAATTGATTTACGGCATAAAGAACAACGTCCCGAATATCGAAAAGGCGATAATCAGCGTTCATTGTCATGACGATCTAGGCCTTGCGGTTTCGAATTCGCTGGTAGCGATAAAAAATGGGGCACGTCAGGTTGAGTGCACGATAAATGGAATTGGCGAACGCGCAGGTAATGCATCATTAGAAGAGATTGTGATGGCGATTAAGACGAGGAACGACTTTTTTGGATTTTCAACCGATATCGTAACTAAAGAGATTTATAAGACGAGCAGGCTCGTTTCGAAATTGACGGGGTTGGTCGTCCAGCCGAATAAAGCCATCGTTGGACAAAATGCGTTTGCTCATGAAGCGGGCATACATCAGGATGGTATTTTAAAGAGGCGCACCACCTATGAAATTATGAAGCCCGAAGAAGTGGGTTTAAGCTCCAGCAAGTTGGTCTTAGGCAAGCATTCCGGGCGCCATGCATTTAATGAGCGGCTAAAGAGGTTAGGGTATTCTTTAAGCGAATCAGAGCTTAATAAGGCATTCGAGCGATTTAAGAAGTTGGCCGACAAGAAAAAATTTATTTATGATGAAGACCTAGAGATCATAATCGAAGAGGAATTTGCTGAGGTTCCAGAGACCTGGCGACTTGTATATCTTTATATCGTTTCTGGAACGCAGACGGTTCCGACCGCGACGATAAAATTGAGGTCCAAATCTGGGGTAATTGGCGAAGCGGCTTCAGGCGACGGTCCAGTAGATGCATGCTATAAGGCGATAGATAAGATAACGAAGATGAAAGGAGAGCTTCTGGACTATTCCATTCAAGCCGTGACGAAAGGCAAAGATGCTTTGGGTGAGGTTACGGTCAGGGTTAGGTCGAAGGGCAAGGTTGCTATAGGAAAGGCGGCTTCGACGGATGTTATCGAGGCAAGCGCCAAAGCATATCTCAATGCGATAAATAAATTGATTCGCAAGGGAAATAAGAAATTGAAAATTGAAACGTAAAGGAGATAAACCCAAGACCTTTTAAGCCCAATCGAGATTTTACGTCGCCCTTTAGCATTTCTGGGCGACGAAACGTTTTTAGAGGAGATTAAAATGGCAGGGGATATCGATGGAAGGACGAAAATTTTCGGGATAATAGGATACCCCATTGAACACACATTTTCTCCATATATGCATAACTCTGCATTTAAGGCGTTAAATATAAATGCTATTTATGTGCCGTTTGAAGCAGCGCCAGAAAAATTAAAGGATGTGCTCAAAGGGCTCATCGCACTAGGGGTATGTGGGATTAACGTAACGATACCACATAAAGAGGCAATCGTGCCTTTATTAGATGAATTATCACCTCAAGTAAAAGGAATAGGCGCAGCGAATGTGGTCTTGGTTAATAATGGCAAGACAATGGGGTATAATACCGACGGAGAAGGTTTTTTAATCTCACTGAAGAAGGACTTAAAAGTCAGCCCTAAAAATAGAAGGATTTTCATTCTTGGCGCTGGTGGCGCTGCAAAGGCAGTTGTCTATGCCTTGACGAGAGAGGGCGCAAGGTCTATAACATTAGTTGATGTGATAAACAAAAGGGCGAAGGAGTTAGCGCTTAAGACAAATAGAGAATTTCCAAAATGCGAAACGAAGTCCATCCCATATTTGAGATCCAGAATAGATGATGAAGTTCTGAATGCGGATATCTTGATTAACGCAACTGCTGTTGGCATGAAAAAAAGCGATCCATGTCTTGTAAATTCAGAAGTGTTATATAAAGGTTTAAAAGTTTACGACTTGGTCTATAATCCACCGCGGACGAAGCTTTTAAAGAAAGCGAGGAAAAGAAACCTCAAGGCGACAAATGGGATTGGGATGCTTTTGTATCAAGGCGCACTTTCGTTTGAACTGTTCACGGGAAAGAAAGCGCCACTCTGCGTTATGCGCGCCGCATTAAAGAGGTTAATCAAAGGATGACCTTAGCCCATCTTTTTGCATTCATATTCGGCTCTATTGTCGGGAGTTTTTTAAACGTATGCATCTATAGGATGCCTCGCGGGGAATCAATAATTTATCCTTGGTCACATTGCACTAATTGCCATAGGTCGATTCCTTGGTATGATAATATGCCGTTTATAAGTTATCTTTTTTTGAAAGGCCGATGCAGGTTCTGTATGGCGAAGATTTCCTTTCGGTATTTTATCGTTGAAGGATTGGCTGCGATTACTTTCGTTTTGCTTTTATGGAGGTTTGAAATCGGCTTAAATTATCTGATTTATGCGGCCTTTTTATCGACTCTAATAATAATATCGTTTATTGACCTGGAACATAAAATTATTCCGGATGAATTGAGTTTAGGCGGATTAGCCCTTGGGTTGATTTTGAGCGGCCTTTACCCGTCATTACATGGACAGACATCGATGATACATGGCTTTAAGAGTTCATTCTTTGGAATTTTAGTCGGCGGCGTTTCTATATATTTAATCGGCTTATTTGGTGCAGCTATTTTTAAGAAGGAAGCGATGGGCGGGGGTGACATAAAATTGCTTGCATTTATCGGCGCATTTTTAGGTTGGAAATTAACATTGCTTACATTTTTTGTTGCCCCTATTTTGGGCTCTATCTTTGGAATACCTCTCAAATTTATTAAGAAGCAGGACACGATTTCGTATGGTCCATTTTTGTCGTTGGCTGCATTTATTTCGATTTTTTGGGGAGATAAAATTTTAAGTTTAATATCGCCTATTTAAAGGAGGAAGACAATGTTACGATACTTAACCGCCGGAGAGTCGCATGGCAGATGTCTAGTTGCTATATTAGAAGGCATGCCTGCAGGACTGAAAGTTGACGAAGAGATAATAAATCTCGATCTAAGACGCAGGCAGCTTAGCATAGGGCGAGGTCCAAGAATGGCGATAGAGTACGATACTGCTCAAATCCTATCGGGTTTAAGAAAAGAGGTAACCATCGGTAGCCCTATCGCACTATTGATTGAGAATAAAGATGCTTCCATAAATTCTTTGTCAGCCGTTACTCGTCCCCGTCCAGGGCATGCTGATTTGGGAGGCGCGATTAAATACGATAGAAGCGATATCCGAGATATTTTAGAAAGGGCGAGCGCACGTGAGACAGCGATACGTGTTGCCTTAGGTGGGGTTTGTAAAATTTTACTCGATGAATTCAATATCGAGATATTAAGCCACGTTGTAGAAATAGGTGGCATCAGGGCAGACGTTGAAGGTCTTGATTTTGAGGAATTAAAAAAGCGGACTTTGAAGTCACCCCTTAATTGCGCGGATAAAAAGGCAGAGAAGACAATTATTAAAAAGATAGAAACCGCAAGCAAGGATGGAGATACATTAGGTGGAGCCTGCGAGATAATCGCTGTTGGGATTCCAGTCGGACTTGGAAGTTATGCCCATTCTGACAGGCGGCTCGATGGCAGGATTGCAGGGGCTTTGATGTCAATACAAGCGATAAAGGGCGTTGAGATAGGACTCGGATTTCGTAGTGCCGTGCTTTTGGGCTCTCAAGTTCATGATGAGATAATATACGATAGGAAAAAAGGATTTTCTCGTAGGACTAACTCCGCTGGAGGAATCGAAGGCGGAATTACGAATGGAGAGCCCATTGTCGTTAGGATTGCCATGAAACCGATCGCAACTTTAGGAAAACCTTTAGCCTCCGTTGATATTAAGACGAAGCAAAGGATAAAAGCGGTAGTGGAGCGACACGATATCTGTGCCGTCGCAGCCGCTGGGATTGTGGGCGAGGCGGTCCTTGCATTTGAACTCGCAAATGCGATGACGGAGAAATTCGGTGGCGACAGCTTATCCGAAATGAAGCGAAATTACGACGGCTATATAAAACAAGTAAAATCATTTTAGTATACTTTGAAATTTAAGTCTCGCTTGGCCTATTTTATTACTCGTCCGCCAAAAATCTTGGCGGACTGCGTCATAAACCGGCTCTGCGCAAGACATTAAATTTCAAAGATTAAAAAATAGAGATATTCGTCTTCCAGCCGCACGTAGAAGATTCAAGCGGGCAGGGTTGCCCACGATTTAACCTCAAGGCAGAGCGAGAAGATTCTCCGAGCGAGATTTGACTCGCTGGGTCAAATCGAGCGGTGCGGCGAAGACGAAAATCGGAATTTTATAAATATGAAGAACATAATCTTAGTTGGATTTATGGGAACGGGCAAGACGGCGGTCGGCAAAGAACTCGCTAAAAAATTGAAGATGAAGTTCATTGATATGGACGATATCATTAAGAAACGCGAGGGCATGGAGATATCCGACATCTTCAAACAGAAGGGCGAGTCATATTTTAGAGATGTTGAGAAAGAGGTAGCGAGGGAGGTCTCAAAGCAGTCGAACCTCGTTATCGCAGCCGGCGGTGGTGTAGTAATAAATAAAGAGAACGTAAAGAATTTAAAATCCAATGGCATTATGATTTGCCTTAACGCGAGCCCTGATAAAATCTTGGAGAGAACAAAGAGGTATACCCATCGTCCGCTCTTAAACGTCCCCGAACCGAGTAAGAGGGTCTGGGAATTGTTGGCTAAACGCGCGCAATATTACGCTCGCGCGGATTACCAGATCGATACAACTAATCTAACCATCGATGAAGTTGTTCAAAAAATTTTAAAGATAATTTAGTTTATATGACCGACTTAGAATATCTTATATTGTTAAATCTATTGCCCGATATAGGTGCTGTAAGGTTAAAGGTTCTTCTTAAGCGCTTCGGCAGTATAAAGAATATCTTCACCGCAACGCAGGCGGAGTTAGAAGAGGTAGAGGATATTGGTCCAAAAATTGCAAGTAGCATTTTAAAGTACGAAAAGGAGAGGGAGCTCGAACGAGAACTTAAGTTAATTAACAAACACAATGTGAAGGTTATTTCATGTTTGGATAAAGAGTACCCAGATAATTTAAAAGAGATTTATAACTCGCCTATAATATTATATGTAAGAGGAAATATCTTACCCGAGGATAAGTTTGCAATCGCAATTGTCGGCTCTCGTAATGCGAGCCATTATGGAATTAGCGCAGCAGAGAGGTTAGGCTATGAACTCGCAAGCAGAGGATTAACTATAACTTCTGGATTAGCAAGAGGCATAGATGCAGCAGGACATAAAGGCGCATTAAAGGCAAAAGGAAGGACGATCGCAGTATTAGGAAACGGGTTGGCAGATATCTACCCTCCAGAACATTTGAAATTAGCAGATGAGATAGCGAAGAATGGTGCGGTGGTTTCGGAGTTTCCGATGGAAGCCGCCCCGTTAAAAGAGAATTTCCCTAGGAGAAATAGGATTATAAGCGGTCTGTCGCTTGGGGTCGTCGTAGTCGAAGCAGCTAAAAATTCAGGGGCACTCATTACTGCGGATTTTGCATTAGAACAAGGAAGGGAATTATATGCTGTCCCTGGACAAGCTCGTGCCGTAACTTCTTACGGAACTAATATGCTAATTCGCCAGGGCGCAAAACTAGTCGAGACGGCGGATGATATTATAGAGGAACTCAAGGAGATTATAAAAGGAGATTCATTGTTTAAAGCAAAATCGGAAAGCAAAGGTGAAAGCGATATTTTCCCGTCTGCGAAGATGCATAATTTGAACGAATCCGAGAGAAAGGTTCTTGATGCGGTGAACTCGGAACCAACTTTTATCGATGATATAGTAGACGCGGCGAATTTATCCACGAGCGAAATCTTGAATTGCCTTACGAAGTTGGAGTTGAAGGGCCTTATAGAGCAGCTTCCCGGAAAATCGTATGTAAGGAAAAGCTGAAGATGAAAATTATCTTAAATGGTAAGGAAAGAGAAGCAAAAGACGATATAACCGTTGCGCAGCTTATTTCCGATTTAAACGTCAATATAAAAAATGTCGCCGTGGAACTTAATCTGAACATCTTGAACAAATCCGAATATGCGGCAATCAAATTGAAGCAGAATGACCGAGTGGAGATCGTTCTCCCGATCGGTGGCGGGAGTCTGATGATATGAAAAAGTCGCTAGTCATAGTTGAATCGCCGGCGAAGTCCAAGACGATACATAAATTTTTAGGTGAGGATTATGTTGTTTGCTCTTCCATGGGGCACGTCATCGATTTGCCCACTAAGAAGATGGGCGTAGATATAAAGGCGGGATTTAAACCCGAGTACGTCGTTATCCCCGGAAAGAAGAAGATATTGAAGGAGCTAAAAGAAGAAGCGAAGGACAAGGATAAGATTTATATAGCAACCGACCCGGATAGAGAAGGTGAGGCGATCGGCTGGCATTTAGCTAATTGTATAGGCAAGGACAAAGAGGTTTGGCGCGTTATATTTGACGAGATAACGAAGAAAGCGATTGACGAAGCATTTAAAAATCCTGGGCACATCGATTTGAAGTTAGTCAATGCACAACAAGCCCGTCGAATTTTGGATAGGATAGTCGGATATAGTTTAAGCCCGCTTTTGTGGAAGAAAGTCAGTCGAGGTTTAAGCGCCGGCAGAGTTCAATCAGTCGCGGTAAGGCTAATTGTAGATAGAGAAAAAGAGATAAAGGCATTTATTCCACAAGAATATTGGGAAATAGACGCCCAGCTACGAAAAATAAAAGATGTGAAATCTTTCATTGCGAAGTTAGAGAAGATAGATGAAGTAAAGGCAGAGATAAAAAATAAAGATGAAGCCGAAAATATAGTTCGTGATTTAGCCGATAGGCAATTCAAAGTTAGAGATATAAAGGAATCGAAAAAACGCGTCAATCCCCAAGCACCCTTTATCACATCCAAGTTGCAGCAGGAGGCATTTTATAAACTGAACTTCAGGGCTGGAAAGACGATGAGGATCGCTCAACAATTATACGAAGGTTTGGAGGTTGGGAAAGAAGGTAGCGTTGGATTAATTACGTATATGCGAACCGATTCTGTAAAGGTGGCGGCTTCCGCGATCGAAGAGGTGAGAGATTACATAAATAAGAAATTCGGGGCCGAACATCTTCCGCAAACGCCCAATATCTATAAATCTAAAAAGGCCGCTCAGGAAGCGCATGAAGCAATCCGACCGACGTCCGTTACGAGGGAGCCGGATTCGATAAAAGATTATTTAACTACTGACCAATATAAGTTATATCAATTAATTTGGACTAAATTTATCGCAAGTCAGATGAAACCGGCATTGTATTCCATTACCTCCGTAGACATTGAGGCAGGCAGATATCTATTTAAGGCAACCGGTTCTATTTTAATATTTCCGGGGTTTAAAATCATTTACGAGGAGGATGAGCAGAAGAAGGAGGAATATCCGCTTCCGCCGTTAGAAAGAGGGGAACTTTTAGAGTTGATTAAACTAAACCCGAGCCAGCATTTCACAAGACCGCCTGCAAGGTATACCGATGCCACTTTGGTTAAGACGCTCGAAGAAGAAGGGATCGGTCGTCCATCCACATATGCGCCCATTATAGAAACGATAGTCTTGCGTCATTACGTAAAAAGGGAAAGTAGCAGCCTTGTGCCAACAGAACTCGGGATGCTTATTACGGACCTTTTAATAGAACATTTTCCAAATATCTTGGATGTGGAATTCACCGCGAGGATGGAGGAGGAGTTGGATGAGGTGGAAGAAGGTAAGCTAGAATGGACTCAGGTTTTAAACGATTTTTATGGGCCTTTTTCCGAGTGGCTTTCTAAGGCACACATAGAGATGAAGGAAGTCAAAAAGGATATTGTGGAGACCAGCGAGTGCTGCGAGAAATGCGGTAGAAAGATGGTCATAAAATGGGGCAGACGCGGAAAATTTTTGAGCTGCTCTGGATTTCCAAAATGTAAGAATGCAAAGTCGATCACTACAGGAATAAAATGTCCTCAAGCCGGATGCGATGGAGAATTGGTGGAGCGCCGTTCTCGCCGAGGGATATTTTATGGCTGTTCGAGGTATCCAAATTGTAAGCATATAGAGAAGACATTGCCAGCTGAAGGGGCTTAAAGGGGGCTTTAGGGGTTGATAAGCAGATATATAGAAAAATTTATCAGATACTTAGAAATCGAGAAAAACGCATCGAAATATACGGTCTTGAACTATTCGATAGATTTAAGGTCCTTAAAGGATTTTTTGAAAGACGAACCGATAGAGAAGATTGACTACATTACCTTACGAAGATATCTTGCTTATCTTAAGGAAAAAAATTTATCAAAGGTTTCTATCGCAAGAAAGATCGCTGCAATAAGGTCGTTCTTTAGATTTCTATGCAGGGAAGGTTATGCGAAGACAAATCCCGCAACTTCGTTATCCATTCCGAAACGAGAGAAGCATCTGCCAAAGTTCTTAGACGAGAATGAGGTAGTAAAATTAATCGAATCGCCTAAGGGCGATAATATATCCGCCTTTAGGGATAGGGCGATACTCGAGACTTTATATTCAACCGGCATTAGGGTGAGCGAACTCGTAGGTTTAGATGTGGAAGCTGTTGATCACATCGGCGGAGTGATAAAGGTTTACGGCAAAGGGAAAAAGGAGAGGATAGTTCCGATTGGTGAAAGAGCGCTTCAATCTATAAGGGAATACCTAAACAAACGAAAGCATGAAGGAGCTAAGGAAACAAAGGTTCTGTTCTTGAATAAAAGTGGCGAGAGGATAACCGATAGGTCAATACGGAGGGTGATTGAAAAATATATTAGAAAAACTAGTATGAGGGAAAAAATTTCGCCACATACATTGCGCCACTCATTTGCTACGCATCTTTTAGACCACGGCGCAGATTTAAGGTCGGTGCAGGAATTATTAGGCCATGCAAACCTCTCAACAACTCAAATTTACACCCACATTACAACAGAGAGATTAAAGTCAGCGTACGATAAAGCTCATCCAAGGGCTTAAAGAAATTTTAAACGTAAGATGTCTTTATTATATGATATATCTTTTATAATATTTTCTGTCTTTTACCTTCCGTATTTTTTAATCAGCGGGAAATGGCGAGGTTTTAGCCTGCAGAGATTGGGAATTTATCCTAAGGAAATTTTATCGGGGTTGAAAGATACAAATCCTATTTGGATACATGCGGTCTCGGTAGGTGAAGTTATGGCGACGGTTCCTTTATATGAAGAAATTAAAAAGCGTTATCCCTCTGAAAACGTAGTCGTTTCCACGGTGACTTCAACCGGCTATCGCATCGCATTGGATAAATTTGGAAGTCGCTCGGTAGTTATTTACCTTCCTTTGGATTTTAGCTTCATCGTAAATAGAGTTATAAAGATGATAAATCCAAAAGCGATTTTGATTGCAGAGACCGAAGTTTGGCCAAATCTTATAAATTCACTGAAACTCTACGGTGCTAAGATAGTATTGTTTAATGGAAGGATATCCAAAGGCTCCTTTAGGAGATATATGTTAATAGTTCCTATCTTACGGCGTGTATTGGATAAATTCAATTTATTCCTTATGCAATCAAATGCAGATGCTGAGAAGATAATTTCGTTAGGCGCGTCAAAAGATAAAGTTAGGATAACCGGAAATTTAAAATACGATGCCGCTTTTTTGAGTGGCGAAGGACAAAAGCCAAATCCGGCTGAACTAAGAAAAAGATTTGGCCTAGGCGAAGAGGACAAGTTGTTTATTGCTGGCTCGACGCATAACGGAGAAGAAAAGATCATCTTGCGATGTTATAAGGAACTTGTAAAAGAACATCCTCAATTAAGACTTCTCATCGCGCCAAGGCGTATCGAGAGGGCAAACGACATAGTCAAATTAGCTAAAGGTCAAGGATTCGACGCAGTTTTAATTTCACAAACGGAGGACTTAAGGAAGCAGATTAGACAGGATGAGATTTTAATCTTAGATGTTATGGGTATGTTGTCTGGTGTCTATTCAATAGGAGAGGTAATATTTATCGGTGGAAGTTTGGTTAAAAAAGGTGGGCATAATCCCCTCGAGGCGGCCTATCATTCGAAGGCGATAATCTTTGGTCCTCACACTCATAATTTTAAGGATATAACAGAGGAGCTTTTATCTAACCAGGCGTCCATTGAGGTAAAAGATGAAATGGAATTAAAAAATTCGATTATAAGATTATTGGATAATCAGGGTGAACGCAAGGCCATAGGCGAAAAGGCAAAAGCAACTTCGTATTCAAATATAGGTGTTGTAAAGAGAGATCTCGAATTTATTGAGGCCATTATTTTTTAGAGGATGAAAGATAGATTAAGAAGATATTTTTATTCGTTGATGAACGATAGGGCAGGGGGCATCATAGCCAGCATAATCAAATTGTTTTTATTGTTGCTATCGCTAGTTTATTATTGTGCCATAAAGACCTTCTTGTTACTTTACAAGGTTAGGATATTAAAGTCATATCGACCGCAGTGTAAGGTAATAAGCGTGGGCAACATTACATTGGGCGGGACTGGTAAGACGCCTTTGGTTTTGGCGATCGCAAGGCGCCTTAGGGGTTCTGGGAAGAGGCTTGCGATTTTGATTCGTGGCTATAAAGGCGAAGCAAAGCTTGGGACATCAGACGAAGTAGAATTATTAAAGAGGCATCTTCCCAATATCCCAATTTTAGTCGGGCGAAACAGGATTAAGACGGCTAAGGAAGCCGTAGATTCTTATGGGGCGGATATAATTTTGCTTGACGACGGTTTTCAGCATTGCAGGTTAAGTAGGGATATGGATATCTTAACCTTGGATATTAACAATCCCCTTGGAAATGGGAGGCTCATCCCTCGGGGAATATTGCGAGAACCGATCTCCTCCCTTAAAAGAGCTGATATCTTTGTGCTGACGAAGGTAGGTTACGACACAGATAGCATTGCGAAGGCACAAGGGTTGAAGAATAGGCTCAACGCCATAAATAAAGATGCTATTGTTTTCACATCGTCTTATGTTCCAACCATGCTATACGATATATTTGAAGGGAAACCCATTTCGTTATCCGAAGTAAACGGGAAAGACCTCGCCCTAATTTGCGGAATTGCTGATCCTGAATCCTTCGAAGAGGGCGTCAAATCACAAGGGGCGAAGGTCGTTTTAAAATACTATTTTTTAGACCATCACAAATATGATGAGGGGGAGATAGAGGGCATAATTAATGAATGCAAAAGAAAAGGCGTAGATACTATAGTTACGACCGAAAAAGATGTGCCTCGGCTTATTGATAAAATTCAAAATTCGGGAGTTAGATTTTTAGCCTTCGGCATCGAATTGAAGATGGATAACGAGGAGAAATTTTTTGGCAGATTATATTCTATATTTAGTCGTTAAATTTTTAGCGGTAGCTCTTCGCTTATTACCCCTTAGATTATCGCTTTGGATTGGCAGGCGTTTCGGCGATATCCTATATTACTTGATCGGCAAGCGCAAGGCAATTGCGTATGCAAATTTGAAGGCAGCGTTTAGAGGCAGATATACTTTAAGTCAGATAAAGGAAATAATCAGGGGTGAATATCGTAGTCTTTCGCAATCGTTTACAGAGGTTTTAAAATTTCCTCTGCTCGGGAACGATTATATCGATAGATATATAAAAATTGAAGGCGAAGATAAAATCAAAGCAGCGCTTAAAAGGGGTCACGGCGTAATTCTACTGACAGCGCATTTTGGAAACTGGGAACTCTCTTCATTAGTCGGCGGAATAAAGGGCTATAGGATGAACGTCCTTGTGCGATGGCAAAAATTCGATAGATTAAATGGATATTTGAATAAGATGCGAAGTTCCAAAGGGGCTGTCGTTATTTCCAAGAATGATGCAAGGGAAAGAATAAAGTACGCTTTAAATAATAATGAGGTGGTAGGCATATTGTCCGACCAAGATGGCGGAAAGCGAGGCGAGTTCATTGAGTTCTTCGGACGTTTGGCATCTACTCCGAAAGGCGTTGCGCGCTTTTCTCTAAAGACAGGCGCGCCGATTTTGCCCGTTTTCATCATTCGGGAGAAAGGTCCGTATCATAGGATAGTTATTGAAGATGATATTTCGGTTAACGCAACCGAAGATATAGGTCAAAATATCCATGAGATCCTGCAGAGGTTCGCTAAGGTGTTACAGAGGTATGTAGAAAGATATCCTGGCCAATGGTTATGGCTTCATAAGCGTTGGAAATCAACTCCGACGAAATTCGTTTTGGTGTTGAGCGACGGTAAGGCGGGGCACTTAAAACAATCCTTGAGCATAGCAAATACTATTAAAGAAAGACGCGCCGAATTAGGTTACGAAGAACCAGATACAAAGTTAGAGACGCTCGAAGTTAGATTTAAAAATAGATTTGTCCGTGCGATATTCGATCTGTTTACCATTTTAGGATTTAATTTGCATCAGCTTTCATTTTGTTTTTCGCCACGGACAGTTGAAAATATTCAATCCGCATACGCAGATTTTATAATCTCCTGCGGTTCATCGTTGTCAGGTGTTAATCTTGCGTTTAAAAAGGAGTTCAATGCGAAATCAGTGGTTATCATGCGGCCAAATATCTATAATATGAACAAGTACGACCTCGCTATAATCCCTGCTCACGATAGGCCTAAACAAATGCCCAATGTCGTTGTAACGAGAGGCGCGGTAGCTGATTCAAATAAGGAATTGCTCGAAAGATATGGGAGCGAACTAAAAAAACGCTTTAATTTAACTAAAGATAAAGTGATGGGAATTTTAATCGGTGGGGATTCAAAGGCATATATTTTTAGCCCTGAACTAATAAATAGCATACTCGACGCAGTAATGCTTGCAGCAGATGATTTAGATGCGGATATACTTTTGACGACTTCAAGGAGGACTTCAAGCGCTGTTGAAAAGACGATTAAAGCGCGGCTTGTGGGGTCGAAAAGGGCAAAGCTACTTTTAATCGTAAACGAATATAATTTCGAGGGCGCAATCGAAGGCATCTTAGGCCTTTCGAATATATTAATAGTTTCAGGCGAATCCGTTGCGATGGTTTCGGAGGCTGTCAATTCTGGCAAAGGCGTCCTGGTTTTTATGCCGCACAGAAAGAGTACGTTATTCGGAACAAAACAAGAGAAGCTCGTTAAAGATTTGGAGGCACAACATCGCATTGTGGTCTCAAGCCCCAATCGCCTTAGAACGGATATCTGCGGTTCGGTTAGGGAGGGTTTGAAGTTGAATGTCACTTCGGATGCAGATTCAATTCGGACTGCTCTCGAAAAAATCATATAGGAATTTATCGTAGATGATAAGGAAAATAATCATTTCAATTATCAGTGGATTAGCGGGTTCGCTCGTTGGCCTCGTAGTTTATTCAACCAGGATACATCTGCCTCGCCTATGGAAAAATAAAGAGATGGGTTCAATTTATGCGTTTCTCTTTCTCGGATTTATTGCTGGATGTTTATTGAGCTATCTTTGGTTAAATGACAAAAGAGAATAAAAAATGAACGTTGTTCAAATCCTCCCGGAAATGAATACAGGAGGTGTAGAAACAGGCGTATTCGATCTTGCGATAAGACTTGTGAAATTGGGTCACCGCTCTATGGTGATTTCTAACGGTGGCGAACTTGTGAAACAATTAGAGTCAGAGGGCGTCAAGCATTTTTCTCTTCCAGTACATAAAAAGTCTCCTTTGACTATCTTAAAAATGATAGGCGCAGCAAAGAAGATATTGGAGGAAGAAAAGGCCGATATAGTTCATGCCAGAAGCAGGGTGCCAGCGATAATCGGATATTACGCCGCAAAGAAAACGGGGGTTCCCTTTATCACTACTTGCCATGGTTACTATTCCAAACATCCGATTAGCGGCGTCATGGGCTGGGGTAAGTACGTAATCGCAATAAGCCAGATTATAGCAAAGCATATGATGGAAGATTTTAAGGTTCCGTATCGAAGGATAAAGTTGGTGTATCGAGGCGTTGATTTAGACCGATTTAAATATAGAGAACCCGATGAATCCGCAAAACGAGAATTTGTGATAGGGATGATTGGTCGGCTTTCACCCATTAAAGGGCACACGTTTTTCTTAAGGGCTGTTTCAAAGGTTATAAAGGTCATTCCAAGAGTTAAAGTGTTAATAGTGGGGGATGCGCCGCCCGATAAAATCAAATATAGTCAGGAACTAGAGGATTTAAGTCGAAGGCTTGGGCTAACCAAATATGTGGAGTTTTTAGGCAGGCGCAGCGATATGCCTGAGATATTGTCCAAGATGGACTTGTTAGTTTTAGCGACGGTAACGCAGGAGGCATTTGGGAGGGTCATAATAGAGGCCTTCGCTTGCGGCGTCCCTGTTTTGGCAACGAGCGTAGGTGGGGTAACGGAGATTATTCGAAATGGAGAAAACGGACTTTTAGTGCCACCTGAGGATCCCCACGCAATGGCGGATGCCATTGTGAAAATTTTGAAGGACCGTCGGCTTTCTAAAAATTTAGCAAAGGTAGCTAGACGAGATGTTGGAGAGAAATTCGCCCTCGATAAAATGGTTAAGGATACCATTAAAGTTTACGAAGAGGCGGTTCGGGTCAAAAGGATTTTGATTATAAAGATAGGGGCGGTTGGAGATTGCGTTTTAGCAACGCCTTCGCTTCGTGCCATTCGCCAAAAAAATCCCAAAGCGTACATCACTCTTTTAATCGGCCGACAGGCAAATCAGGCACTAAAAGGTTGTCCGTACATCGATGAGATGATAGTCTATGATAGGACAGGCAAGGATAAAGGTTTGAGCAGATTCTTTAAGTTGGCGAGCGAGATTAAGGGGTATGGATTTGAGGAAGTGATAGATTTGCAGAATAATTTGAGGAGCCATCTCTTCGCTTATCTTAGTTCTGCGCCGAAGAGGTTCGGATATAAAAAGGGTAGATTATGGTTCTTGTTGAATAAAAGGATTAAAGACGTAAAATTTCCCATTCCTCCTGTTGAACATCAATTTAGGGTGCTCGAGATGTTAGGGATAGAAAAGGCCTCTTATGATTTAGAACTCTGGCCGACTTCTGAAGATAAGGGTTGCATTAAAAAATTACTCGAGAGCGAATGGGTGGGGGAAGGTCAAAATTTGGTGGGGATCAATCCATCTGCTAGTCCACGTTGGGCTACCAAGAGATGGCCTTTGGAAAATTTCGCCCAAATTTGCGATATGCTTGCACAGGATAAGATTCGAGTAATATTAATCGGAAATAAAAACGATACAGAACTTGGAATCGAATTGAATTCGCTTACAAAATCCAAGCCCATCAATTTGATAGGAAAGACTTCCTTATCCGAATTGGCTGCGTTAATGAAGAGGCTCGAGTGTTTAATCACTAGCGATAGCGCACCGATGCATATAGCAGCTGCGATGGATACGCCCTTCGTCGCATTATTTGGGCCGACCGATCCGCTGCGCCATCTGCCGCCGACTAAAAATTGTATTGTAATTACGAAAGATTTAAGATGCGCGCCGTGTTATAAACTGGCCTGCTCGGATATCAGGTGTATGCGAGAGATAACGGTGGGCGAGGTGTTAAAAGCCGTTAAGGATATCGTAAAAAGATAAATGAGGATTTTGCTTTTAACGAGTCATTTGAATATCGGTGGGATACCCGTATATACGGTAACGCTCGCAAATTATCTTTGTAAGAAAGGACATTCTGTTTACGTCGCCTCAAGCGGTGGAGTGCTCGATAGAGAATTGCATTCAAACGTCAGACGTATAAAGGTGCCGCTTAATACAAAATCTGCAATAAGCATAAAGGTTTGGTTGGTGGTTCTTAAACTCCGCCGATTTATTAAGGATGAAAATATTGAGGTCATACATGCGCAGACCCGAGTATCGCAGTTCGCAGCGCACATCTTATCGAGATTAACAGGGATACCGTATGTAGTTACTTGGCACGGTTTTTATCGACCGCATTTTTTTAGAAAGTTTTTTCCGTGTTGGGGAAAAAGGACGATAGCGATAAGCAAAACTGTTTCGCGCCATTTAGTAGATGTTTTTCGAAGAGACGAAGATAAGGTTCGGCTTATATTCAATGGTATCGATACTTCTAAATTTGTTAACGATTACTCTGCTAACGAAAGAGAGGATATCAAAAGACGATATGGATTAAAAGATGGGCCAATAATCGGCATAATATCCAGGCTAGCGCCAGAGAAGGGACATCTATTCCTCATCGAAGCATTTAAAGAGTTACTCGTAGAAATTCCAGATGCGCAGCTTATAATTATCGGAGATGGAAAATCGAAATCGGAACTAAAAAGAAGGGTTTGTGAGCTTGGTATAGAAAATGCCGTCTATTTTTTCGGAGGAACGCTAAATACTAAAGAGTTCCTTGGTATAATGAATGTATTTACGAGGCCAAGTGAGAATGAGCCTTTTGGATTAGCTATTGTTGAAGCGATGATTATGGGGGTGCCGGTTGTAGCTACGGATGCAGGGGGTTTTAAAACAATTCTGGATGAAGGCAGGGTCGGAATTTTGGTGCCGCCAAAAGACGCAGTTGCATTAGAAGAGGCTCTTGTGCGTATCTTGACCGATTCGAATCTGGTCAAAAGATTAAGAGAAACAGCGAGAGAATATGCCATACAAAATTTCTCAGCAGATAGGATGGCAGAAAAAGTCGAAGCCGTATATAAAGAAGTAATCTGAAAACCTAAAGATGGAAGAGAAAAAAGTAGATAATATCCTTATAGTAAATGTGAATTGGGTCGGAGATGTCCTCTTTTCTACTCCTGCAATTCGGGCGATTAGACAACATTACCCCGATGCCTATATAGCTTGTATGGTCGTCCCGCGCTGCAAAGAGATACTCGAATTAAATCCTAATCTAAATGAATTGATTATCTACGATGAGGATGAAATTCATAAAAGTTTATTAGGAAAATTGAAATTGATATCCACTTTTAAAAAACGGCATTTTAACACGGTGTTTTTGTTCCATAGGTCTTTAACTCGTACATTGATGGTCGCGCTTTCTGGAATTCATGAGAGGGTGGGCATTTATACTCCGAAGAGGGGTTTTTTGCTTACTAAAAAGGTTAAACCGCCGAGCCAAGATGTACATAAGGTAGAACAATTTTTAAATATTGTAAGGGCCAAGGGAATTAAACCTACAAGCAAAAATTTGGAATTATTTGTTGGGAAGGATGACGAGTTATACGCAGAGGAACTCCTTAAGTCAGAAGGGGTCAAAAAAGGCGAACTTATGATAGTTTTAAATCCCGGAGGCAATTGGGACCCAAAACGTTGGCCAGCTGAAAATTTTGCCCAAGTTGGCGATAGGTTAGCCGAGATCTACAAGGCACGGATTTTAATTACCGGCGCAGATAAGGATATAGGGTTGGGTAAGAAAATCGCAAATACGATGCGATATAAACCGATAATCTCTTGCGGGGAAACGACGTTAAGGCAGCTCGCCGCGATTCTAAAGCGAGCCAACTTAGTTATATCGAACGATTCAGGACCGATGCATATCGCGGTGAGCCAGAGTGCAAGAACGATCGCCCTTTTTGGACCAACTAATCCAAAGATTACCGGCCCATACGGCGACGGAAGGTACGTTGTGATTCATAAGACACCAGAGAAATTAGGCTGTAAGGTCCCTTGTTATAACTTAAACTGCGAAGACAATGCCTGCATGAAGGCGATTACCGTCGAGGATGTAATTCGAGAGGCAGAGCCTTTACTTAGATGAACGATATAAAGCGAATATTAGTTATTACATTGAGTAACATAGGCGATGTGATACTTACTTTGCCGGTGATAGGGGTATTACAGCAGAATCTTAAATACGCCTCAATAGATGTCGTCGTAGGCCCGCGCGCAAAAGAGGTCTTCGAAATCGACCCTAGAATTAATAAGATATACGTTTATGATAAGACAACTTCGCTAACACAGAAGGTAAAGTTAATACTAAGGTTAAAGCGAAACAAATATGGCCTGGCTGTGGATTTAAGGAACGGTTTACTGGGTTTTTTCATCGGCTCCAAATTTCGGGCTAAGCCAATTTTAAAATCTCCAAAAGATATAGTCCATAAAATAGATTTTCACTTGCATAAAATAAAAGTCCTGGGATTAAGCATTGGCTCTTATACTTATCCGATTTGGATAAGTCAGATAGATGCAGATAATATGTCGAGGCTTTTAAAAAAACGAGGCATTTCGGATTCCGATAAGGTAGTTTGTGTAAGTCCAGGAGCTAAAAGCCATATAAAAAGATGGACGGAGGAAGGTTTTGCCAAGGTCTGCGACAGGTTGATCGATGAATTTTCCGCCCCAGACGGATCCGCCTCCGGCGGAAAGGTAAAAATTCTGTTTGTGGGCGATGCCAATGACCATCAGATATGTAATAGGATCGTCAACAGCATGAAGAATTACGCAGTTTCTATTTCCGGTCAAACTAATTTGCGCGAATTAGCATGGTGTATTAAACACTCGGGCCTTCTTATAACCAACGATAGCGCACCGCTTCACATCGCTGGTTCTGTTGAGACGCCTTCAATTGCGATTTTTGGACCGACGGATTATAGGAAATATGGACCAAGGGAGGGCTTGGGAATTGCAATCTATAGAAAACTCCATTGCTCTCCGTGCGAAGTTGCACTCTGCAAATATAATCTTGAGTGTATGAAAGCGGTGGAAGCCGATGATGTTTTCGAGGCCGCAAAGAAAATATTAAAAGGAGAACTTTTTAGATGGGCGAAGCCGATAGAGACCGAAGGATACTTATAATCCGGACCGATAGAATTGGCGACGTGCTTTTATCGACTCCGGTTATAAAGGCGGTGAGAGATGCTTTCCCTAATTCGCATATAGCGATGATGGTAAGGCCGTATGCTGAGGAGATCGTAGATGGTAATCCATATTTAGACGAGGTTATATTATTCGATAAAGATAGGGAACATAAAGGCTGGTTTGCCACGCTGAAGTTCGCTAATGAATTGAGAAGAAAAAAATTTGACCTGGCATTAATTTTGCATCCAACAAATAGGTCAAACCTAATTCCGTTTTTAGCGGGCATTCCCGAACGCGTTGGATATAATAAGAAATTAGGTATCCTTTTGACGAAGAAGATAAAGGATTTGAAACATATAGGAGAGAAACACGAGATAGATTACAATTTGGATGTGCTGCGTGCAGTTAGCATTGAGGCGAAGGACAGGATGTTGTATATGCCGGTTAAGGAGGAGCATGAAAAAGTAATCGATAGATTTTTTTTATTAAACGACTTAAATGAGAACGAAGGTGTCATTGCATTCCATCCAGGCGCTAGTTGTCCTTCAAAGCGATGGTCCGCTTTTAGATTTGGCCGAGTTGCAGATGAATTGGTAGAAAGATGTAAATTTAAGGTGGTGATTATCGGAGGGCCTTCGGACGTAGAGACGGTAAAACAGATGCATATGGCGATGTTACATACGCCCATAATCTTATCCGAAAAACATTCGCTTGGAGAAGTCGCCGCCCTATTAAAGAGATGTAAGATATTTATCTCAAACGACTCAGGGCCGGTGCATATCGCTGTCGCCGCTGGAACACCTGTTATCGCTATATTCGGAAGGACAGACCCAGGGCTTTCGCCGAAGAGGTGGGCTCCAACCGGTCCAGATGATATTGTTATACATAAAGACGTTGGCTGTCGCGAATGCCTCGCTCACAATTGTGAAATTAATTTTAAATGCCT